>JAITBT010000040.1 GCA_031283445.1 Holosporaceae bacterium
ACAATATTATGGCTTTTTTCTGGAATACATGCAGCTCTATCTCCGAAAAAATGCGCTCTAGAATTAATCACAACTTTCACCTGCTCAAAAAATCCAACTTCTTATCGTGATTGGGGATAACTACATGAAAATTCTTTCCGGGAGAAAAATAATTGCCTTTGCAACGTTACAGCCGGCGTCTGTAATTTTTCCATTTCTGTCTGTCGGCTTCAACAGCGACTGAATCCGAAAATACTTAAAAGCGGAAACAATAATCTGAGCTCCCGCTGGGGCTTTATCTCACTTTTTTTTTCATTTTCCCTTATCTACATTATTTTCCAGCCCCTGCACATCTTGTTGATAACGACCTAATCCAAATCTTCAACGATCTTATTTATCATGTCTGTCGCCGCCTGCTCCGATCCTAGCTGAAACCCTTCTGCTGATGGTTGTTCTTTTTTTCTAGAGGTTTCTTCCCTTCTGTCCCGATCTTGCCCCTCAGAGCTTCGGTGCTCTGTGTCCTCTTGGCTTGTGTCGCTGGGGCCTGTGGTGGAATCAGGTTCGCTGTCTGAGTCCGTTGCGTCCTCTGACCCTATCCCGTTGCCTGAGTGCGGGCTTTCCGCTGCCGGTTCGTCATCGGACTGTCTCTGTCCGTGCGAACCCTCGCTATTTTTATCCCCGGTCTCCGTTTTTGCATTTTCATCCGATCTGTCATCTGAATCCGACGCTCCAGGTTTCGCTGAGTCGTTTCTCGCCTTATCCTTGTCGCCCCCGTATCCATTCTCTGCTTCCGATCGATTTGCTCCTTGCACTTCCGCAGATCCGAAAACTACTGTCATAATACCTATAAGTAATCCATCAAGAATTTTTGTTTTTTTCATTTTTAGGCTCCTATGTAATAAAAATATAGGAGAAGTTTTAAAAAAGACCTAATTCTAAGAAAAAAATTATTTGCCACGAATTTTGCTGTAGCTATACCTTCATTTGATATGGAATTTCCACAATAATGCGAGTTTGTTCACTTTCTTGCTTTCGGTATAATAGCGCGGTTTTGATAATTGTCGCTGTTTGATTGTGTAGGACATTTTGCCATAACCGCCCTGGAACAAAGCTTGGCATGACAACAATGACCTTTCCCTTTTCAGGTTCGCGGTCATCCTGTTCGTATAAAAAATCTAGGAAAGGATTAACCACGGAGCGATATGGTGAACTCAAAAGCACTAATGGTATGCTGAAATTCATAGATCTCCAAGTAAGTTTCAGACGATCTATTTCCCTTTGATCGATATTTACGGCTACAGCCTTAACATCAGAAGAAAGGGAAGCTGCAAAGCGCAGTGCAGCCAAAGTTCCTTTGTGAATGCGAGAAACCGGCACGATAACTTTCGGCTGCGTGTTTTTTATTGGACGTAGTAGATCACAAATGCCTCCATGTTTCAGATCTAATTCCGTATTGGTTGCGGTGTAACGTCGATTGATTTTCCTAAACACATAAAATAACACCGGGATCAGCAAGACTACGATCCATGCTCCCTGCATAAATTTGCTATCCGCAATGATGAGTAGTGTAATAAATGTAGACCCAGCGCCGATCGCGTTAAGAAGAGCTTTGGTACACCACTTTTTCCCTCGGTTCCTCGTCCAGTATTTTACCATTCCCGCCTGCGCCAACGTAAATGATGTAAAAACGCCCAACGAATATAACGGAATCAGCGCATGTGAATCCCCATTGAACATAATTACAAGAAAAATAGCTACTACGGCTAAGAGTATAATACCATTGCTAAAGGCTAGGCGATCTCCTAACTTTGCAAATCGCGTCGGTATGTACTTTTCCTTAGCCAAAATACCGGCGAGACGTGGAAACCCGGAGAAAGATGTATTTGCCGACAGGAATAATATACAAGCCGTGGCGAATTGTACTCCGTAGTATAAGAATCCACTCCCAAACACCTTTTTTGCCATCTGGGATATCATCGTTTCATCACTGTGAGGTTCTATGCCGAGCTCGTGTGCCAAAAACGTAATACCAAAAAATAGGGATGATAGAATTATTGCCATAAATAGCAGTGTTATTTGGGCATTTTTATGCTGCGGTTTTTTGAAAGCTATCACGCCGCAAGCAATGGTATCTATTCCCGTTAATAGTGAGCATCCCGAGGCGAATGCTCTTAAAATCACCACTACAACTAACCAAGAAGATGTTTCCGGTATTTTTTTCGGTATATTCTGGGGACTATCGGCAAAAGATATGCCATAGATTATCATCAGTAGCATCAGTCCTATAAAAAAATATGTGGGAATAGATAAGACGTTGGCGGACTCTTTCGCTCCTCGTAAATTAGATACAACTATCAAAAACAATACGCTTAAGCAAATGGAAACGGCGTATCCGGAAAGGCACGGAAATGCCGACATAATAGCACTGGATCCTGCGGATAAACTCACCGCAACCGTCAATGTATAATCTATTAAAAGTGCAGCACCCGCTATTAGACCAAAAAATTCTCCTAAATTCTCTTTTGCAACGATAAAAGCTCCACCTCCGGTGGGGTAGACTTCAATAATCTGCCAATAGGAAGCAACGATTATAAATAATAAGCCTGCAATCGTTCCGGCAATGGGCAACGAAAAAAAACAAGAGAAGAGCACTCCTAGTGCCAATATAATCTCTTCGGTCGCATAGGCGACGGAAGATAGAATATCCGACGAAAAAATCGCAAGGGCTTTAACTTTTGTCAATCTTTCCGATGCGAAACTTTCAGTTTTCAGTGGATCTCCAAAAATGAACTTAATTAATTCCATCTTCGTTTCTTAGAATTTTTTTTAATTCTGCCAGCTCTGCCTGCAGATCCATGCGCTTTTGAACTTCGATATTATTAGACTGAATTAATTCCAAAATCCTTTTTCTAAGATTTTTTATTTCCCGAATCATAACGTCCATGTAATTTCTTGCGGATATAAAAAAATGAGCATCTGCGCTGTTCTGTTCTCTACTTCTGTAGTCGAAAAGAGCAATAGGATTACCCTCACCACTCGGGACGACCCACACTGTAGCGACAGCTTCGTCTTCAATTATGCTCCAAGGTGCCGGCGAAGAGGACTTCAACTTCTCCTCTAGAAAATTTACTTCTTCGGAGGTTAAAACCTGTTTCATTCTTGTGGATTTTCCGGAGCAATCTCTGAAATCTGCTGCTTTGCTTCCTCCTCCGACTTAGCTACGCTCAACTTCACCACAACAGACACTTCCGGATGCAAATCTACGGAAATATCATATACGCCTAAGGATTTAATTGGAATGTGGAGGTTTACTTGGCCAGAAGTAACGACTATACCCTCATTTTTAATTGCTTCTGCTATATCTCTACAACTTACAGATCCGTAAAGCTGCCCACGATCGCTCGCCTGGCGGACAATAGACACAGAAAAACCATTCATCTTTTCCGCGATTTTTTGGGCTTCCGCTCTAGTTTCAGCATTCGTCGCTTCAATTTGCGACTTTTTATTTTCGAAATATTTTATATTTTCCTTCGTAGCTCGCAGAGCAATTTTCTTTGGTAAAAGATAATTCCTCGCAAAACCCAACTTCACATCAACGATATCTCCGATGTGACCCAACCCTGCAACCCTCTGCAATAAAATAATATTTATGCGTTCCATTTTACTCTCTGAATAAATTTCTCTATAACACCAATGCCAAAGCAAAGCCTAATATATAAAAGATAAATCAATATTGCAACGGTGCAGAACTATACTTCTAAGAATGCTGAGGATTTCTTTTGAATATTCGATGGGGGGAAGTTAAAAATTTTCATGAATAACTGTGATACTATTTAAATAGATCTATCTGGGATGCTATGCACCGAACCTTTAGTTTACCATCCGAAAAAAGTAAATTGAACGAATTGTGCTTTACGGCTTCCTGAGCGGAGATGATTGGTGTAGATCTT
>JAITBT010000017.1 GCA_031283445.1 Holosporaceae bacterium
CAGTCCGACTCAACGGCTGAAATTAGCCAATGAGTTGAATCTGAACGAGAAAAGTAAACCGGTGAGACGCATTTGGATTCCCAAACCAGGGAAATCAGAGAAACGGCCTCTTGGAATACCTACGATGGCAGATCGAGCGAAACAGGCTCTTGTAAAGCTGACTCTGGAACCCGAGTGGGAGGCGAAATTTGCGCCAAACTCTTATGGTTTCAGACCGGCAAGATCATGTCAGGATGCAATAGAAGCTATATTTTTAGCAATTCATCAGAAGAACGCCTACGTGCTGGACGCTGATATCAAAGGTTGCTTTGATAATATAGACCATATGGCATTGCTGAATAAACTCAACACGTTTCCAAAATTACGAAGAGTAATCAAGAGATGGTTGAAAAATGGAGTTATGGAAGGCGACGTATTCCATAAAACAAACGCAGGAGCGCCTCAAGGGGGAGTAATTTCTCCATTGCTGGCTAACATTGCGCTTTACGGACTGGAATACGAAATTAAGAAAACTCTTAATGAGGATCTTTTTCAATACGCGAAAAAGAAAGTCAAAACTAGCCGCAAAGTGGCTATGGAAACCATATCAATTGTATTCTATGCCGACGACTTTGTGGTTATTCACGAGAGCGAGGAGATCATTCTTAAAGCGAAGCAATTTGTTGAAGAATGGCTCTATGGAATCGGATTGACGCTAAACCAATCCAAAACTCGCATAATTCACACGTTAAAGTCGAAAGATAGAAACAAAAGTGGATTTGATTTCTTAAGCTTTTCCGTAAGACAGTATCCTATAACAACACGTGCACGGAAATATAAAACGCTTATAAAGCCAAGTCTAGAGAGTCAAAAGAGGCACAAAAAAGCGATTTCGGAAAGACTGAAAAATTTAATTACTGCTACGCAAGAAGATGTAATAGAAGCATTAAACCCTTTAATTAAAGGGTGGAGTAATTACTTCCGAAGCGGAGTGTCGAGTAAAGTTTTTCACAGCATGGATCACTATGTGTTTCAAAAACTCTGGAAATGGGCTCGATGGAGACGTCCAAACAAAGGACTTCATTGGATTAAGCGTAAATACTTTCGGAGATATAATGGAAACAACTGGAGATTTGCGACATCGGATAATTTTCGATTAGTACTTCATAGTGAAACTTATATCAAACGACACGTGAAAGTACAGGGTACAAGTACTCCATACGATGGAAATCTTCAATATTGGAGCAAACGTTCCCAGAAGAGGAACTTTTCCATACATGATCTGGCAGAGAGGTGCATATGACAAATGTCAAAATTGCCGAGGAGCCGAATGATGGGAAACTGTCACGTTCGGTTTTGCAACAGAGCCAGGAGGGGCGACCGTCCCAGTTTAGGTTAACGGAAATGCAGAAAAAAACAATCGGCACAATACAAATGGAACAACTCGATAATCGGAACCGCTCCACCGAAACCATCGCCAAGGAGCGTTAACTTTTTAGTATTCATTAGCAGTACCCGAAGGTAATAATATCAGATCTCATTTTGAATCATAAAAACAACTGCTAGAACATGCTCCGTGATAGCAATCACCAGTCGGGTAACGGTCGAATAATGATGGGATTTTGCATAATATCTTACAAAAATCATTGGAAATCAGTCTGCTAATATTTTCTTGTGCAACAATCATTAATAATCACTATTGATTTTTGACTACCTAGTCTACCACTAAGAACACAACAAATTACGCTTTGCCTGAGAGGAGACACACTAGAAAAAACTCTAGGATTTCTTTCTTTTTTTGCTTTTACCGTAGAGAAAATACAATAGCGCTGCGCCAAAAATTCCTAATGCACTCATTTGAACGTATTTTAGATTCTCTTTTGCAGATTCCAAGACATCGGCAAAAAGATATCCGGCGCCGGCTACTAGCACTGACCAGAGTAAGGCTGCGGGGATATTCAAAGTTGAAAACCGGATGGGCGGAATTTCAGCTATACCAATGATGATGGGACTTATGTTTCTGATACCGTATATAAATCTCGATCCAAATATAAAAGCAGAGTTGTACTTTTTAAGGAATGCAATCACATGGTGTGATTTTTTCAAAAGGTTAGGATATTTTTCCAGTAATTTCGGACCACAAACCCTGCCTACAAAAAACAAGCTCTGCTCTGTAATCAAGGTTCCCAAAAACGCAAAAAGCATTACGCAGCGCAGTGACATCAATCCCTGATGACACAAAAAACCCGCGGTAAGTAAAGCAATTTCACCTTCTATACAGGCAAACACAAAAACAGCCCAATAGCCATAAGCTTGTATAAAATTTTCGAACACATAACTCTCTTCGTCATCAACAATGGTGCGCCCGGTAGGAGTTGAACCCACAGCCTTCAGATCCGTAGTCTGACGCTCTATCCAATTGAGCTACGAGCGCTCTGGTGGGTGATGACAGGTTCGAACTGCCGACCCCCTCGGTGTAAACGAGATGCTCTACCACTGAGCTAATCACCCGAAACAGAGCGAAGATACACGAATTAATAGGGCAACGCAATAGAAAGCACATCAACGGGGATTGCTTCTTAAAAAGATCGCAATACCAATTTTTCAGAATTTACAGCAGAAAAGGAATAACTATCTGCAATGCTCCATAAATGCTAATTTGGACTGGGCGGATATTGTTTTTTCGGGTGATCCATGATGCGCACTATGCCAAAGCGTAAGTATCTTGCGCCGGTGAAGATTGTCATTATTACCGCCAGCCACAGCAGGATTATTCCGGCATTTTTTAATATGACAACATCTGGAAACATTGCGGAGCTCAGCAAACAAGATACGGATGCCATTTGCATTCCAGTTTTCCATTTGGCATATCTAGTAACGGGAAGTATCATCTGCATCTGTGACATGAATTCACGCAAGCCCGAAACAATAACCTCCCGCGCCAATATTATGGTGGCAGCTATTAAATGAATCCCGGAAATAATACCAACTCCCGATAGCATTAGCAGAATTGTGGAAATCAGGAGCTTATCAGCCACGGGATCCAGAAAACGGCCAAAAGCAGAAACCTGCCGCCACTGCCGAGCGAAGTAACCGTCAAAAAAATCCGTGAGACATGCAATTATAAATAAAACAGTAGCCATTAGATGCGCCAAAAATCCATCCATATAAAAGCACCCGACTATAAACGGAATTGAAAAAATTCTAGACAAAGTTAATAAATTAGGGAGCATCACAATCATTCTATACATTTTCACATGTTAGTATAATATGTTCAATCCAATGATGCAATTTTTTGCTTTTAGGTACTTTTCTATCTTTATTTGGTGCGTACAGAACTTGCTAAGGCGATTTTTTTCTACTAACCGCCATTTTTAGGAAAGCAACTTGACGCCTCCAAATATCAACGTCGACGGCCGGTATACCGCCTACGATTTTGCCGGCATCGATACTGGATGCGATGCCACTTTTAGCGGTGACAATAGCGCCATCACCAATTTCTATATGACCGGAAACACCCACCTGCCCTGCAATGACCACGTCATTTCCTATTTTTGTACTGCCGGCGATTCCCACCTGAGCCACGAGAACAGATCGTTCTCCGATGCAAACATTGTGGGCAACCTGGACAAGATTATCGATAATCGTATTATTGTCAATAATCGTATCTCCAATGCTGCCTCTATCCACCGTGGTATTGGCTCCGATGCGTACTCCATCGCCAATAATTACACGTCCTAGTTGCTGTACATATATCATTTCCGATCCGGTGGGAATAATTCCGAAGCCCGACTCTCCAATACAAGCTCCTGAATTTATCAGTACATTATTTCCGATTATACTATGGGAAATGGTAACGTTATTTCGGATGCGCCCTCCATTCCCGATTCTGCAGTTCTTTTCAATTACACAATTGTGCCCTATGACAACATCATTACCTATCTCAACGTTCTCTTCGATAATTACATATTCTCCAATATCACAACCTGTCCCTATACGCGCAGATTTATGAATTCTGGCTGTTGCACTAATCAGCGGAGAGCGCTCTGACGCCGGATATAAAATATTCAGAGCATTCGCATAGCCGATCATCACGTTTGGATAAACTAAGCCTATCACTCCAGCAGGCAGATCGGAAATATTATTTTCCGTAATAATAACAACTCCGGCTGTAGTTTTTCTCAACGCATGCAGGTACTTCTTATTGCCAAAGAAGGATAAATCCTTCTCGGATGCATTTTCTAGAGTTGCAATTCCATAAATCTGAAAATCTTTATCTCCAACAATCTTAAAATTACAAGCATCTGCAAGTTTAGATACATAAATTTTTCTTATTTCACCGAAGAAGCCTTTGTCAACCACAAATATATCCTCACTCAGATCATTGCTTTTCAACTTCAAGGTTCGGTAGAACTTTATTTAATCTAGATATAACCTCTTCTGTAATATCCTCAACTCCAAACATTAGTACAACCATTTCCGCATTCAGTACTACTTTTAGGCCTTTTTTTATGCATATTTCTTTTATTACTTCTTTCATTTTTGTCTCCAGAGTTGACATAGCCTTGCGGTAAGCTTCGGTAATTCGATATTTTCTTGTGCGCACCATATCATACAGAGCTATCTGCAGTTCTTCAATTTTTCGAACATCTTCGCCCGTTTTTCCCCCTGTATCCATCGCTTTTATTCGTGCTTCATGCGCTTCCAGTTCTTTTCGTGCTTCATTATTAATAGCTTCAATTTGCGCTTCTATACTCTTCCCTGCTTTTGATTCCGTTGCTATACGTTTTAAATCTACTACTGCAATCCGAGTCGTCCCCTGGCTTGTCTGATGAATCAGAAGTAGTAATACTAAGGTAAAAATTCTCATGTCGTTTTACATAAACCCTGTTAATGTAAATGTCTGTTTTTCATCATATTCTTTTTTTAGTATAGCCCAGGCAAAGATAAATGATAGTGGAACACCAAGGGGCGACTTAGCCCATTCGACGGCGAAACCAACAGAACTTCGAACGGAGCTGGAATCATTAATTCGATTTTTATCAAATTTAGACCCCCAGGCACTGCCGAAGTCTATAAAAACGACGCCATTTATGCCCATTTCTCGAGTAGACAGTGGTCTCTTCGCCATGCAGCTTACGGTCCAATAGTAGTTTCCTCCTAAACTATTACCTCGTTTATCGCGGGGTCCGATACCGTAAGAATCGAAGCCTCTCATAGACGTGCCGTCTCCCCCCAAGGCAAAGCGTTGTGCGCTGCGGGTTCCTCCTATTTCCTTAATATGGCCGATATTCGCATTCGTAACGAAGGTAATCTTTTTAGTCAAAGGATAATAATAATTCCCTTCTAACTCATTTTTTAAATAGCGAACGTTCCCACCGAAACCAGCAAAATTATTGGTCATGGATACTGTATAGCCTCTATGCGGTTCGTACGGATTATCTGTTTGATCATAGGATAAAACAGAAGCGACCTCGCTGCTCACATATCGCCCATATTCTTCTTCCATCAAATATAGTGACCGGATGCTTTCCGGTATCTTATCCTGTAACTTGTTCTCTCTTCTATTCCACCACTGCCTATTATTAAACGACAAGGTATAGGATATCATCTGCACTATATTTTCTGTTATCCGATATCGTATATAGGGCGATATATAAGCCGATTTCGTGACGCTGAGATCGACGCTCTTTCTATTACTTTGGTGCGCTCCTACCCTTAATCCAGCTCCAAAGTTTTTATCCAGAAAACACGGATCGAAAATATTTATTTTGCAACCGTAGTACTTTTGCATCCAAAAAATATCCGCAGATAGAGTCTGTCCTGTCCCCCGGAAGTTATTTTCTACAAAGCCCACAAATCCTCCAAATCCATCGGCATCGTTTACATTTAATCCAAAACGGAATTGGGCTGTACTTTCTTTTTCTTTAACCGCAACTACCAGAATTTTCTTATCACCTGCAGATCCATCAGCATCGGTAATTTGAACATCATCAAAATACCCCATAGCCCGGAGGCCGTCAGCTGTTCTGTTGATTTTATACACATTGTAGGCATCACCTTCGTGCACAAAAAACTCTCGACGAATAACCCTGTCCAATGTTCTTACATTACCAACAATTTCTATTTTTTCGATAAATGCTTTCGGCTTTTCGATAATTGAGTATTTCACATTTGCTATCTTATTTACTTTATCGTAGCTGATATCCACCATTACGTCGGTGAATGGGTGGTCCTTTAAAGCAATAAGACCGCTTAGCATCTCCTTATTGGCGTTGATCAGAGCCTCATTATACACCGCACCCTGAGGCAATTTAATATGTTGTTTAAAATCTTCTGCCTTCACCTTGTCTACGAAGGACACCAATTCGACATTTCCTATGCTGTATTTATCTCCTTCTTCCATCGAAAAAACACAATAATATGACGTTTTATCAAAATCCATTTCTGCAGATGTGGAAGTAACCATAAAAAATGGAAATCCGCTATTTTTATAGAAAGACGTAAGACTTTCCACATCTACATCAATCCTATCTTCCCTGAAAACATGGCTTTCATAATCCCAGAACCGCCATATTTTAGCTTCCTTGGTAGTTAATAAATCCTTTAAGTCATCGTCCTTGAAGCTTTTATTCCCGATAAACAATATCTTCTTCACCGTTGTTTTCGATCCTTCATTTATTTCGAAGACAACGTCGATCCTGTTGCCCGGATGCTTGATTACTTTCGGAATAATAATCGCGGAACAATAACCCAAAGTTTTATACGCCATTTGGAAATCTGACAGAATATCTTTCAAAACATGCATACTTAATAAGCGTCCTTCTCCTATCCTCCCGTTTATTATATTTTTCAACATCTCATCGCTCGCTGCGCTGTTCCCTTCAAATGCAACTTTATCTACCATCGCTTTTTCTGTACAACGAATGACCAGTGTTCTGCCATTTTTAACTACGCTCAAGTATGAAAAGAAGCCTGTCTTAAAGAGATTTTTTAACGTTTCATCAATGTCGGATTGATCGTACGGCTTGCTGGGTTTTATTGTAACATCTTCAATTATGGCTGCTGATTCGACACGGTCCAATCCTTCGAATTCTATTTTATCCACGACATCTGCAAAAACATAGCCACAGCACAAAACAGTAACCATCAATAGTATCTTTTTCATCGATCCTTATCCTATAATATTAGAAACAAACCTATTTACAACTTCTAGACGCAACACATCATTAACTGTCATTACTAACATCAAAAATATTAATAAAGCTGCACACGCCATCATTACGTACTCTTGTAATGCTTTATTAAGCTTTTTTCCAGTAATTTGCTCTACAAAAGAGATTAATATTTTTCCACCATCCAAAATCGGCAACGGAAATAAATTTATAAAACCGAGATTTAGCGACAGTGTTACCGTAAACATTATCAGCAGAGCAAAACTACCAGATTGCGAAAGATTGCCTGCAACTTCAGCCATACGCACTACCCCACCGAACTCATCCAGGGATTTTTTTCCCGCGAATAATCTCGCAAAAATCATGCACATTTCCTTCGTCGCGTTCACACATTCCAGCACTGCAAACTTGATGGAATCGCGCAACGATTTTTTTACAAAAACAGGGGAACCAGAATGAATTCCAACTATCTTGTTTTTCTTGACTCCGCCGAGCAGCATTTTAGTTTCCTTTATCTCTGGACTGATCGAAATTTTCTCTTGAATACCATTCCTTTCTATCAAGAAATCAATCTTTCCGGCCTCTTCCTTGATTCTACGAATCACTTCGCTGTATTTGTCGACTTTTTGACCAGCGACAGCGATAATTTTGTCCCCGACGAGGAGACCTGCTTTCTCAGCCGGACTACCCGTCAGCACATTGGCGATCGTAGTATCATACACTGGTGCACCGTAAAAAAAAGCCAATCCTGCAACAACTACGAAAGCATAGATATAATTGAAAAACGGACCACAAAACGCCACCAACATTTTTTCCCAATTACTCTTGGTGATGATGGATTGGTTGCTATCTTCCGCCGTCATGTCTTTTAGCGATTCCTCATCTTCTGTGGCAGATGCGATGTCACCATCCCCTTGCATCATTACGTATCCTCCTATCGGGAAGAGCGAAAAACACCATCTGGTGCCGTGCTTATCATTTATTCCACAGATCTCTGGGCCAATTCCTATGGAAAATTTCAAAACTTTCACGCCTACTCGTTTTGCTGCTAGAAAATGTCCATACTCATGCACAAACACGATAATATTTATGACAAAGAAAAAAGAAAATAAGTAATGAAAAATGCTCATAGTTATAATCCAAAATATAAAATATCAATAATTGCTAATGTGATTGACGCCATCATTAAGCTATCGAGGCGATCCAGAATACCTCCGTGTCCAGGAAACAACTCTCCCATATCTTTTACTCCCATTATTCTTTTAAACCAAGACTCCAGCAGATCTCCAACCACTGCCGCAAAAATTACCGTTTCCACTATTAGTAAATTTACCAGATTTGAGTTATTCAATCGAAAAATAATATTATTCAAGCAGAAAAAAACAACATTCGCTGACAAGATACCTCCCCAAAATCCCGCCCACGTCTTTCGAGGGCTAATTCTAGGACATAATTTGGGGCCTCTCAAAATTTTTCCGAAAGAATACGCTCCTATATCAGTAAAACTCGAGATAAAAATTAAGAGTGCGCACTGTGACGGCCCTGAAACATCCCGGCAATAGAGGAAGGACCGAATTCCCCAGAAGCAAACAATAGCTGCGAATACGCGTAGGAGCATCTTTCCTTTTATTGTGGAAGAAAAAATTTCACGAACCATAATTATATAGGTCATCCAACACAGAACAGCAAACACTTTGTAAGGAACTAAAAACAGCAAGACAACTATTAGAATAAACAAAAAAGATGAAAATAGACGCTGCAAAAATTCTAATTTCTCGCCGTAAATCTTTTCCTTTGGTATACTATTTTCCATATCGCCGTTCCCTTCGCGAAAATTCTGAGATTATATTTTTCAAATCATCCTCATTAAAATCTGGCCACAGCTTATCTACGAAAAATATCTCGGAATAGGCCGCTTGCCATATTAAAAAATTGCTCAAGCGCTTTTCACTAGTTCTAACGAATATATCCGGATACGGCAGACCAGCCGTATCCAAATACGAGGCGAAGACCTCCTCATCCAATTTGTCGATGCTAATTTTATTTTCCATAACATCCCAAATAACCTTCTTGGCGGCCCTAATTATTTCATCCCTTCCACCGTAACTTATCGCCATTGTTACCGTCAAGGAAGTATTATACTGAGTAAAATCTTCCAGAAATCTAATCTTTTCTAGCACATCCAGCGGTAATTTTTCAAAATTCCCTATGACTTTAATGCGTATATTATGCTGCATGACATAATCATTTGCCGAAAAAAAATCACGGAATAGCCCCATGAGATAATTAACTTCTTCCATAGATCTTTCCCAATTTTCCATGGAGAATAAATAATAAGTAACATATTCTATTCCATATTTGGGCAGCAGAGGTGTGATCGTTTTCACTAGCTCATACCCTTTTTTATGTCCGAGCACGGCGGAAATATTTTGGCGACGAGCCCAACGCCGATTGCCATCTAATATAAAAGCAATATGCTTTGGTATATCACTCATCTAAACTTTCATTATCTCCTTTTCTTTTAAAGATAAGGACGCATCTATTTTTTTTACAAATTCATCAGTGATTTTTTGGATATCATCCAGCATTTTCTTTTCCTGATCTTCTGTGATTTCTTTATTTTTCTCTTGCTTTTTTACTTCGTCCATACAATCTCTTCGAATATTTCGGATGGCTATTTTAGTCTGCTCTGAGTATTTTCCTGCCAGCTTACATATTTCCTTTCTTCTTTCTTCACTCAAGTCTGGAATGGCTATTCTTATCAACGGACCATCCACAACGGGGTTCAGACTTAGCTGCGAATTTCTAATGGCAATCTCCGTGGGCTTGATTAAAGAAGAATCCCAAACTTGAATGGTCAGCATCCTGGCATCAGCTACACTGATGGTGCCAACCTGCGTCAAAGGCACTTTATTCCCATAAGCTTCGACCATTATGTGATCCAAAATTGCAGCAGATGCTCGTCCCGCCCGTAGTCCGCCAAAATCTTTTAATAGGTTTTCATAACTGGCGCTCATTTTTCTTTTTAGATTTTCCAACATCGTGCCACTACCTCCCTATTCCTTCAAGATATTATAGAACAAAATCCCTCGCCGGATAAAACCTTTTCCAGATGTCCTTCCTCCATCAGAGAAAATACAAAAATTGGTATATTATTTTCCTGAGCTAATGTAATCGCCGTCTGATCCATCACTCTAATGTTTTTGTCCAATACATCCCGGTATGATAAGTTTCTAAATAAAGTAGCATTTTGATTTTGCTCCGGATCCGAATCATAAACACCAGCTACTTTTGTGGCTTTGAGGAGCACATCACATCCCAACTCCAGCGCTCTAAGAATAGCGGCTGTGTCCGTTGTAAAGTATGGATTGCCGGAACCTGCTGCGCAGATCACGACTCTCTTCTTTTCGATGTGCCTCAGCGCTTTTCTGCGGATATATGGTTCACAAATACTCGGCATAGCCACGGCTGACATTACGCGAGTAGGAATTCCATTTTTTTCTAGAGAATTCTGAAATGCAATGGAATTCATAATGGTGGCTAGCATGCCAATGTTGTCCGCGGTCGCTCTGTGCATTCCGTGAGCGGCGGCCGAAACTCCCCGGAAGATATTACCTCCACCGATGACTATGCAAACTGCATACCCGCTAGTATAAACACGCCCGACTTCACCGGCTATCCGATCTACCGTTTTCACATCCAGGCCAAAATTCTGACGACCCATGAGAAACTCACCTGAGATTTTCAATAAAATTCGATGAATCTTTGTTCCGACCAACTGAGTTCCCTTTTTTTACTTCAACTGAGCTGCAACTTCAGCAGCGAAATCTATGTCTTGTTTTTCTATGCCCTCTCCCAAAACAAATTTCCTAAAGCTTTTAATTATTATAGGTGCATTGATTTCCTTAGCAACAGCTGAAACGATATCTTTCACTTTCGAACTACCATCTATCACGAAAACCTGTTCCAGCAGCACGACTTCTTCATAAAATTTTCTGATGCGACCTTCCACGATTTTTTCGATAAATTCTGCCGGTTTCCCCATACTTTTCGTTTGTTCCGCGACTACGTTTCGTTCCCTTTCTAGTAGAGCCGGATCTAGATCTTCTATAGTTGTTGACTGAGGACTAGTTGCTGCAATATGCATCGCTATTTTCTTTCCCAAATCAAGCAATTTCCCCTTATCTCCTGCCGATTCTAGAGCCACTAATATGCCAATTTTCCCCAGATTCGGAACGGCTTTATTATGAACATAGGACGCGACCACACCTTCCGCGACAGACATGTATGCGATCCTGCGAAGCGACATATTTTCACCGATGACAGCTATCAGGTTCGCTAGTTCTTCCGAAATAGTGCGACCGGTTCCGGGATAGTCAAGTGAGCCTAACCGTTCGATATCACAATTACCCTGACAAGCCACCTTCACAACAGCGCCTACATATTTCTGGAATAATTCGTTTCGTGCAACAAAGTCTGTTTCGGCGTTGACCTCCACTACAGCCCCCTCTCGATCGCCGACGAAGATGCCTACCAGTCCCTCTGCCGTCACTCGACCGGCTTTTTTTGCTGCAGCTGCCAGACCTTTTTTTCGGAGCCAATCGATGGCATCTTCAACATTTCCATTACACTCCACTAGAGCCTTTTTGCAATTCATCATCCCAGCACCGGTACGATCTCGCAGTGCTTTTACTTCGCCGGCAGTCACATCGATCATGTTCCATCTCCCTACCAAATAATAACGCCCGTTTCAAGAATCACTCGTGACCTACGGATTCTCTGTTTTGTCTACTTTTATGGCTTCGAAGGATTCGACAATGGGATTTTCCAACTCACCTACATCTACTCCGGCCGAAGATAATCCCTTTTGGATACCGTCAATTACTGCGCGTTCCAGTACACGGCAGTATAAATCTATGGCTTTCACAGAATCATCGTTGCCCGGAATAGGATAATCAATCTTTGTGGGATCAGAATTAGTATCGCAAACGCCAATAACTGGAATTCCCAGGACGTGTGCTTCTTCGACGGCGGTGTTGTCAGCTGTCACGTCCAGCACAAACAGCATAGATGGTGTACCACCCATGTTTCTCACACCACCCAGTGCTTTATTCAGCTTGTCGATATTTCGTTCGACATTCAGGATTTCTTTCTTTTTCAGAGTTATGTTCGTATCCTGCAGTCGATTCTCAAGATTTTCCAATTTTTTAATGGACTGGGAAACAGTTTTCCAGTTTGTAAGCATGCCCCCAAGCCAGCGATGATTAACATAATATTGTCCACATTTCTGAGCTGACTCCGCAACCCGCTCGCTTGCTTGCCTTTTTGTCCCAACGAATAAGATTCGCCCTCCTTCTGCGGCGATCTCCTCAGCTACCGTCAAAGCTTCTTGCAACAGTACAAGAGTGCGGTCTAAATTTATGATATGGATTTTATCTTTTGCTCCATATATATACGGAGCCATTTTAGGATTCCAGCGTCTCGTCTGATGGCCAAAATGCACACCAGCGTCAAATAAATCCCTAATCGAAATTCCCTGCATAGTTACTCCTTTTTCTTCGGTTAACAAAAATCACTTTCGTGATTTTTCCTCCGCAAAACAAACGCTGAAACCTTCAGACCGAATGGATGATTTGCACTCTGCAACACCCTATTTTGCGTGTATATATTGTTCTCTTATACATGTAAATCAAATCAATTACAACGGAAAGATAATGGGTAAAACTTATGTAGATGGCAGAGCACTACAGTTTCGATCTAATAATGCCGGATAATCGCTTCTTATGGCAGAAATTGCATAGATTGGAAATCTAAACTGCAACGTGATATCATATATAGTATACGGAAGGAAACAAATGGATCATGCTTACATTATTAAATTGATTCTAGCTTTTCTTGCTGGTTTATTTCTGAGAGGTTTACTATCTCTCCTTCTGAATGCCTCGAGTTTTCGGCAGAAATGTAATAGAGGGAAAACCAGCGCTTCTAACCATTCGAAGAAAAAGCCCATCTCTATGTGGATGGGTTATTTTCTCGCATCGAACGATGAAAGAGACGATCCTATCTACTCAGCAACGCCACTGCAGGATTCCAGGAATCCGACAAACATTGCCTAAAACTATTCAATGGCCATTTCAGTTACTTCTGATACTAATTCTCCATTGTTCCGAATCAATTGTTCGATTTTACTGACGGCAGCAGGATTCTCTTTCAGAAACTGTCGCGCCGCTTCTTTT
>JAITBT010000069.1 GCA_031283445.1 Holosporaceae bacterium
AGCGCAACGGCCTGGCCCCATCTCTAGCTCTGAGAATCGGCCACTATGACTGCGATAGCGGAATTTTGTCGTTTTTGAAGGTTGGAGCCTCCTATGTAAAATCCAGCAAAACATACACACACTATGAAGAACAAGTTAAGACAGTAGCTGCATATGGGTATCCAGCTGCAGTGGGTCCTCTTATGCCGGATGATTTTGCTCCAGGTGATCCGAACGCAACTATCAATGATGTGCCTCCTACCATTTGTTATCCATACGATGGCGCTTATGACGGCATGATAGTAACCTCATCGACGACGAAAATGTCTACAATTCTGCCGATTGTAGCTCTGGGTATAGAAAGAGCGTTTACCAAAAAAGTAAGTGCACGTTTGGAAGTGGAGTACCGCTTTAGCAAGAGCAAAACCAGGGTTTTCCCTAAAGATAGTTCCGAATGCCGCTTGACCCAAAAAGCAGGCGTTACCATTCGTTCTCTCATATGCTATAACGTACAACTCTAGTAGATTTTGGAAAAAAGATGCCGTTGCCTAATGAATACTTTTCGCAATTGACCTCGTTGGATCCGCCACTTGTGTCTTCGTGTACAGCGAATACACAGCGTTCCTTCTTGTCATTGCAAAAAACACGTCATCAGGCAACGATGTCTCATATTAGACCACAAAAGCGACAGCAGCCATTTGCCTTCTTTTCGCCATTGCGCCTCTTCTTCTGACACAACAGTAAATAATCCTGTGTATCAATATCAAAGGCCCCAAGAATCCCTTTCTCGCATATATAATCGATGGCAGTAACTGCAGAATCCCAATTCCCATACGACTTTAACAAAACTTCGTCCTTTAGGGAATCTGAAATGATCAATCCATCGAAATTAACAATGCAAAGCATCTCATCATCCGGCCCCACTTCCTTCGCTCGCAGCATCAGAGCCACAAACAGCCATCTCTCATCAAAATTCAATGGCAACGAATTCTCTTTCAGGGGCTTTAGCCTGAAACGATTCACGTATCCAAACGCCTGAAGTGGCGTAATCGCTCTCATCACACTGCGCACCATCAGCTCCCTCGTGGGAATAGGACTGCGGTGATACGCATAGGCAGATCTGTGGGTGGTTATCTTCGCCACCGCCTCTTTAAACGTTTCAGATTCATGAATATATGAAGCTAACATGCCGTAAGTTATCGGTAACTCCATAGAAACGCTTCTGAATACAGAAAAACAACAAATTAATAAAAATAAAAAAAAGAATCCCGTCCAATGGTGCGGCACTCTCCTCTTGCACAATGAAAATGTATTACCCATCTCTAACTCCTCTATAAAGTGTTAGATTTTTCTACATCCTCATGACGCTCAACATACTTGGGATCCAAAAGCAGAATACCATCAACTATGGGATAGTATGTCAAATTCACGCGGTTCACTAAACGATCCCCAATCATCTCCAGCTTGACGCCGGTTAATGGACAAACAACCAGATTGAGTAAATCATCCTTTATTAACGCTGTTTCATTTCTCATGTAGATAATCTAACAAAGGTCTCTGGCACATAACAGAGCCTAAAACACATTATCTATTAATTGTGTTAAAAAAATGATAACATAGACATCCGGGAATCGTCTTTTTTATATAATAAAATTTTATTTGCATATCCTATGCCAAATAACTTCGGCCGCCTTCACAAACTCACAGCTACTGTCTTTCTTGTCCTTGTTTAAAAAAATCTGGCACGTCGTACCAGAAAAACTCACTAATTTGCAAAGCATGGTCTCCCCATTGCCCCGGACTCCTATGATAACTTTCCCCACTAAAGAATTGATGCCTTCCTCTATGCCCGCGACACAATCGCCTATCTTAAATCTGGAATTTAAAAAATCCTCTTCAACTATATGAAAAATAGCATCCTTATGTAAATTAGTAAAAAAACTTAACTCCCGCCTCATGTTCCTATCTATAAATTGAACGGTTCTCTTCGTTTTCTGTGTCTTGGCAAACTCATCCTCTATGTTCCATCCGCCATTAGGCAAAAATACTGACTTCTCCAACTCATCCATGAGTCGCGGCGGCGCTCCACTACCACCCAAAAGCCACTCGCTAGTACAGTATATGCCCAGCTTCCGAAGTGCAGAACAAACCCTTATGGCACTCTTCTCCGTAAGCTCCACTCGACCACTTTCCCACGTGTCTATGGTCGATGTGGCAATACCTATCTTCTCATAAAACTCTTGGCGAGAAAAACCTGTCAACGCTCTTGCCATTCGTAAACGACGCCCCTTCAGCTGAGCCGCAGTATACGTAAGATAATTTTCCCTATCCAATTAGCCTCCAGTTCTGAACCTCTATGTTGTTACCTATAAAAATATTATAATAGTATCTTGCAAATAACTTCAGATTTGTTTATTTTAGACAAGAATCAAGCAATAGATTAGCGAAAAAAATAAATGAAAACAATCTAAAAGGCAAAAAAAAATGATAAAAAACAACTCTTCTTCACAAAAAACATTGCACTGTAATATATTCTCCACAAAAATGAAGGGAAACTCCAGTAACTGCTTCGCGGCACAAGCCCATGAAACCGCCGCAACCTCCCCTTCCCAAAATTTTTGCGAAAAAAATTCGCTGTCTAACAATAGCTCGGAAAATAATTTGGATGCCAATCTCGACTCTATCATCGACGCCATTGGCGTCGTCTATGATGAAAACGATATGCCTCCGGTCTCCGATGAAGAACGAGCAACAGCCAAACTTCAGTTCCTGGTGGCTCAAATACTGGTGCGCGATCTTGTGCTCATAAAAATGGATAAATCTAAAAAATATGCCTCAGATGAAATATTAATAAATGAATTATCCCGAATCTTAGCCGATAACGTCGCCTGCATCGCAAAAGAAATACTCCATAACGATATATTTAAGTTGAACGTGCTGGATATATTAAAAGATTTTAATAAACTATAGGAAAAAATCTCCCCCACTTTTCTAGATGAAAGATGAATCGCAAATTTATTTATATTGGCAAAACCAAGGGCGTCGGACGTACAATTCTATACCGACCAACATACTTTTCACCGATTCCGAAAATACAGTTCTTCATGCATAGGTCCTAGAACTTTCGAAGAATTTATAACACGCTCAAATGGCTCGTATTCGGCAATCCTATCGCAGTGAAGACAAATTGACGTCCAGCGAATGCTTTCGGCACCGCAATTCTGACACTTCCAGACGAACTCCACCGATTCCGTTTCCAGTGGTATGTTGCCGGCAAGCAAATCCATTGCAAACGACGATTTCGGATCCTGCTGCAGTGCCGCAGACTTCATAACCTTCTCCGCAATAAAATCATAGTGCTTTTTTTCGTAGGCTTTGACAAAATTATCAAATGCTACGCGTCCCAAATCTTCCTGTATTGCTATTTCGCCCATTCCATAATAGCCAATCCAAGAATCTGGAACAAATTCAATGGCTTTCTCGGCAAGTTTTAGCTTGTCCAAATTCGATACCTGTGGATCACAGGAAATATATTTGCAAAACAATTCCATAATAGGTCTCTTTTGATACGAATGCAAAAGAACTTTTCGGGCATCCTTATATTTTTCTTCTTTTATCAAAAAATCAGCGTAGTAAATGGAATTCTCCGTTAATTCCGGAGCTAAATTATATGCCTCATACACAAAATTAATGTTATGGGTGTGCATTCCTTCCTCAGAATATATCAAAGCTTCCACCACCCTGCCCTTTCTGGTCTTCCGAATTGCCGGAATATGTTTCCGCGCTTCGGCGTAGTTCCTATGAATTAGAGCAATGGAAATTGCTTGAAATATCAGTTCAATCGAACCCGGAGATATTTCTAAAATCGCATTTATGGCATTTAGAGCATCCAGCTGAGATTTCTCCTGTATTGCCATTTTACAGAGACTATAGGCGCCAAACGCCGTCTGTTGCTCGCGTTCGCATAAGCCGTAAAAAACCGACTTCGCCCGATGATGATCCTTATTGATGAGAAATAACTGCCCCTCCAGCCAGCCGATAATCGGTATGTCTCCGAGATGCTTCTTGGCCTTTCTAATGTTATGTTCCGCCTCCACTCCGTCCTTCAGCAGAATCCCCGAAAAAGCCTGCTGTAAATTTTGTATTCCTTTTTCATAGCTGGTCTGATCAGAAAAAAAAACTCGAATCTTTCTTACAAAGCAATTCATTAAACTCCAGGCATAAATGCTCACTCCCAACGCAAACACCACAACTGCAAGATGAAACACCATCGATTCTCCAAGAAAATTAATGGTGACACTTCCGCCAAAATATGTCGTCGCCAAAAGCGCCAGCAAAAATAACGTTATTTTTAGAAACAAAAATAATTTTTTCATAATATCTTTTCCCCATAGCCAATGAACGCATAGTGATTCCAGCATATCTTATCATTAAGCGGCTGTCGATATCCGGAATTTTATTCCCTTGCCACCTGACGGATTTTGTCTCCCCTAATTTTGAAGTGTATTTTGCTTTTTTTATTGGTTTTAAAACTTCCGGACCCGCAATGCCTCCACTTTCATCGACTACCATATTAGCAGGAAATAGTAAATTTTTCGTTAATTGCGAAAAAAAATTTATAAATTAGCGAATTTTTTAAATAATTTCGATACCATAATACGCATATGAGTTTGTGTAGCGCGCCATCCGAGAGACCATAAATACAATAAATATGGAGAATATATCTCAAAATCAAGGCTTACCGCAATTCGTCGGCTGGTACGGAACCCGCAGACCGGCGAGATCATCTAGAAAAAAATTTCTCGAATCTAAACAACCACCCACACGCGTTTACTATTATTTAATAAAATCATGTTCTCATCATACTTAATGATTAACAATGAGAGAATATCAATGAAGCATAATATAATTATCCCCTACTTTATTAGCACTTTTTTTGTATTTAATTCCACATGGGGAAGCGGAGTTGAAAGCGCCGTCATGGGATTATCCGCCGCATCTTCGGTAAAAATGCTGGATGATAAGGACTTTCTGGGACTAGGAAGCGTTTTCTCTCCAAAAGAAAAAATTAATATCGAAGAAGTCATGTTTTGCATCGAAGAAAATATGAATAATAACGGCGCCGTAAAAGTGCATCTGGTGATAATATACGACGAAAAAGAGCTGGTGGAAGAACTCTCAAAAATGACTGCTCGCGAG
>JAITBT010000014.1 GCA_031283445.1 Holosporaceae bacterium
GCGTCCATTTTTCTCGGTCTTCCTCCCATGCGCCCTCTGGCACGAGCTGCTTTTAGTCCGGCGTTAGTTCTTTCGATTATCAATTCTCGTTCGAATTCAGCAAGTGCTGCAAATAATCCGAATACCAATCGCCCGTTCGGTGTAGATGTGTCTATCTGAGCTCCGTGTCCTGTAAGAACTTTAAAACCGATATTTTTCCGGCGCAGTTCGTCAACTATGGTGATGAGATTCTTCAGATCCCGTCCCAGACGATCAAGTTTCCAGACTACCAATGTATTTCCCGGCTGTAATGCTTTCAAGCATTCTGCCAATCCGGGCCTGGCTTCTTTTTTCCCGGAGGCCGTATCGTGGTATATGCGATCTTTATGAACGCCTGCTGCAAGTAAGGCATCCTGTTGCAAATCCAGATTCTGAGATCCGTCGTTTTTGGAAACTCTCATGTATCCTATCAGCATTAAGCACATTCTCTCGCTAAAAAACTTACGGGCAGGATAACAAATTTAGTATTGATTAATCAATGGGTTTTCTTGCGAGAATCAAAGGCGAAAAGTATAACTCTACTTATCGCAAAGAAAACGGACGTTTTATTTGTGATTACCATAACAACCAATCAATGGCGTTTATTTGTTTGATCCCGTTGTGGGACATTTCAGGATCATCATCGAGTGTTATCAAATACTTTGGATTATGATCAGATATAGCATCCAATGAAGCTAATTCTCTCTCTAATGTTTCTGCCGGTCTGACAGTCTGCGATACCTGATAATATTCGGTGTTGCCATTTTTTACAGCTACGAAATCAACTTCACCGGCTGCAATTTTACCGACATAAACTTCATATCCTTTTCTGATAAGCTCAAGATAAACAACATTTTCCAACATGCGACCAATATCTGCTTTTTTAGACCCGAGCAAAAAATATCGTAGTCCCACATCTGCCAGATAATATTTATCTCCAGACTTAAGGTATTGTTTGCCTTTGACATCGAATCTTCCAACTTTATAGAGAATAAAACTATCTACCAGTGCGGAAATATAATTCTCCACCGTGTGATTGGATATTTTACAGCCGTCAGACGTAATGGTATCGCTAATTTTTTTAATAGACGTTAGACTTCCTATATTATCAAACATAAAGCGTATAACTCTCTCCAGTAGAGCTATATCAGATATATTTTTTCTGGCGACCACGTCCTTTAGAATTACCGTATTATAGATACCGCTCAAATAATCACGAATAAGCTCTTTATTGCCTTCGAGTTCTAAAGTGTATGGAAATGAACTGTTTACCAAATAATCTCTGTATTTCCGTGAGATGTCTGTTTTATCCACAAATGATGAAAGATATTCTTTAAAAGAAAGCGGCAACATTTGCAGCTGCACATATCGTCCGGATAACAATGTGGCTATTTCTCCTGAAAGCATATGCGCGTTAGATCCGGTTATATATAAATCTACATTTTTAAGAAGATACAGGCTATCTACAACTCTTGGAAATTCCGTAACATTTTGCACTTCATCCAAAAATATATAATTCATTTTATTTGGAAGCAGATATTTTTTAATATGCGAATGAAGCGCTTTATATTCCGTAAGATCTTCGAAGTCTGCGTTTTCAAAATTAATGTGTTGAATTTGTGCGGTCTCAACGCCGTTGTTGAGTAGGTAATTTTGAAAAATCTCAAATAAAGTTGACTTTCCGCATCTCCGAATACCTGTAATTACTTTAATGATCTTTTTGTTCATCCACTGCTTAAGCTTTTCTAAATATTCAAACCTTTCTACCATTGAGCACCTCTTGCGATATATGGAATATAATATCCTAAAAACACAAAAATGCAACTTTTTGGAAATAAAGTTCCAAAAATACGCGGCGCAGCGGTAAGAAACGCATTTTATAGCATACAACTATTGACAAAATGTATACTATAACATACAATGAGTATGAAATTAAAGAGACGCAATGCAAGTAAATCAAGAAATAAAAATAATCGTTTATGAGGCTAGTAATGGTAAACAGCATTTTTCTGAATGGTTAGATAATCTTGATAAGAGGTTCAGAGTGAAGATTTTTAAGAGACTAGTGCGTGTGTTGCTGGGAAATTTTGGAGATTATAAGTTTTTAGGTGATGAATTATATGAATTACGTTTTTCTGATGGAATCAGGGTTTACTATGCCAAAATAAATAATGCTTGGTTTTATTGCTAAGTGGTGGCGAAAAAAATACTAATGGAGACCGGAGTAGGGATATAGAAAAAGCAAGAGGGTATTTGAAAGATTATAAGGAGAGAGAAAGTGACAAATAAATATCAAACATTTAGTGAATTGTTAGTAAATAAATTAAAAAATGACAAAGAATTAGCGGAAGAATTTTTAAGAGCCGGCATGGAGGATTATTCCGAGAATTTGGATAAGGAAGAGCTTTTATTATCATTAAAGCATTTAGCGGAAGCAAAAGGAGTCTCTAAATTAGCAAAAGAAGCCGGCATATCAAGAGACGTATTTTATAAAAGCTTATTACCAAATGGTAATCCAAAAATAGATACGTTACTTGCAATTTTAAAAGCCTTAAAGTACACAATCACATTTAAGCCAATAAAGCACATTTAGTTTTTCTGATTTACTGCATAGTTTTTGACTTTATCGATTTAACGCCGCTGTTTTTGAGTTGCGATAAATCTTCCTCAGAAATTTCTTCAGGCAATTGCTTGCAAAAATGAGACAGAATCCCGAGCAAAGTAGCAGCTTTGTCTGGATATTCGAGCTGGAGATCATCGCCAAGGTTTATGTCGCAAATGGAGAGTAGGGGAGTGAGATCGAGGAGTCCTCCCAGCTGGATTAAAGTACGAGTTCTTGCTTTTCGTTGTTTATTCTCCTGTTTTTTCATTTTATACAATAGAGCTGCCGGCGTATTAGAATATTCGGATTGTTAAGGAATGGCGATATATCATTTACACGCAGGTTTTGTTAGCAGAAGCACCGGAAGGAGTTGCGTGCAATCTGCTGCATATATCTGCGGTGAGA
>JAITBT010000031.1 GCA_031283445.1 Holosporaceae bacterium
ATAAAAATTTGAAAATCGAAACAGATCAAAAAGGAAATCTTGCAAAGAAAAGTGGATTTTGGAAAGATTTTCGAAACAATGCAATAATTGGAGCTATTGCAGTTGGGGTTGCTATATCATGTTTTTTGGGAAAAGTGGAAAAAATATCTGCTACTATTCAAAGATCAGCATCGCTGCCAAATATTCGAGCAACATCTCTGCAAAATGTGACTTTGGAAAGCTTATGTTCTTTGGAAAAAAATGATATAGAATTATGTGGCAATATTGCTGTCTATAAAATCACTGGTGCACGAGTACCAGCAATTGTGTTACAATCTGGCTTTGGTTCTGGTTACGCAAGAAAAATATCTGCTATGTTGCAGCGGAATTGTATAAATGCACTCGCTTTGGGAGGAAGTGAAGTACTTGTGGTAGTGAAAAAAGGTTTCTTAAAGTATGGTAAGGAATTAGATCTTAATAAAGTTATATGGGATGAAGAACCACTTCGGATTGCATTACAAACTTTAGAATCATCAGAGGAATGGGCTCCGAGTAAAGATGTTTTATCTGAAATAGTAGGAGCGTTATACTCATATGTAACGATTGCAAAAAATAGTGTAGAGAAAGTTGGTTCTGCTGAACCTATAATTGGAAATGAAAGTAATGCTGGTGCCGCAATTACACTACTTCATAATCTTATGTCGACTGGATTGGCTGAGGAAGATCAAATTCAATTTACTCGTAATTTGTTGAGATCTTTAGTAAGAGGAACTGGAATTGATATAGCCATGAAAAGGACACTTAGTCGCGAGGCTATTCAGTTGAGATTGTTTCCATCGACGCTTATTGAAATTACTTTAGATGATATTTTTTCAATTATTAACGGTCGTTCTTCTACTCCAATTGATTCAATAAAATCTAAACTAATTTCTAATACAATTACAGAGTTATTTGGGCTTCATTCCAGAGAAATATTGCAGATAGCCCGAACTGCTGTTAATAAACTAGCTGATATGCACTTATTGATGTGCAGTTTACAAATCGATGCAATTAAAAAATGTCTTGCGGAGAGAATTGCTGAATGTCAAAAAAAAGGTAAAAGTAAAGATGAAAGAAAAATTGAAGAGATATTAAGGCAAATCGATAGTTTTTCTGGAGAAAAACTAGAAGAGTTGATGACAAAAGGCTTTAATGAGAAGTGGTTCGCAGGGTTTGTTTCTGAACTAATATCTGTCGAAAAGGATATATTACAAGCCGAATTGTCCTCAATTGGTAAGTTACAACCTGGCGATACAAAGATAATGTCCGATTTTTTATTACACCATGAGAGCGCTAGCGGTGTTTTAAATGGACAAACAGAGAAATTAATTAATGACATTACGATGCATGTAATTGCTGAAGCATTGGGCTGGATCAGGTATACACTTCACACGGAAGTTCAAGCAGCTATACTAAGCAATAATCCTATAAAAATTAAACAATTACCCGAAGAAGATGGACATGCAGAATCGGAAAAAACACTAGCTATTGGTGAATTTTACTCACTGTACAGTCCGTGCCGTAGCTGCTGGACTTTAAAATGGGTAAACGATAGGAAATCTGCTGATAAAGGGTTTATGTTTGTCTACGCGGACAATAGTGTTAAAGATTTATACCCTACCGCTGGATATCTTTCTGGTGATCTGCTTTTGTCTCGTGTTGGTACAAAATGGACGAAGTGGGATGTTCAACCTTGAATCCGCAACATGCGCCCCGATAATTCAACTGGCAAAATTTTGGAGCCTCAATAGACCTGTTGCGTAAGGCATTTTTTGCACCTGAGCCTGAAAGGCTTCAAGCGGCTTTTGCAACAGGTATAATCTAAAAACTCGAAAGTTTCCCAGTTTTTTACAGCCCGTTCCCTCTGTTTTCATTGAGTAACAAAGCTAAGCAATTGAACAGCTATCCTCTTTTACATCATTTCCGCATAATGCTTTTTCTTTCTATTATTGTACGCCTACTCTCGATACATGATACAATCAATCTTTATCGTTAAATTTTCCAAGGACTTTTATAGCGACAGCAACACGCGAAAACAGTGCTGCATCCTCCTGTTTGATGAGTGCGCCACATTTGTCAGCATCTCTGATGACTATAAATTCTCTGAATTCCTGAGCTAATTTAGGATCTATTATGGTAATCGCAGGATCACAGAGAATACGCGGGATAATTGAAAGAAATAACAAAACATTCCGACGAAAATCAACGTTGTCAGGAAAAGAGGAGCAAAGCTTAAATAAAGTATCAAATGAACGACACACATCATGTATCGCGCAATATGCGTACTCAATATCACAAGAAGGTTGCGTCTCAGACAATAGCAGGGATACATTATGAGCTATGCTGTCAAAAGCTCTGCTCCAGGTTAACATATTACGATCGGCTCCACCGATAGCAATGGGAAAATCAAGAGCGATTGGCCGAAATACATCTAAACCAGTCTGAGTACAGCTTGCCTTGATGCGACTTTCTCTCCGTATACTTTCATCCATTCCGTTCACCTCATTCATTCTACACATCACCACCGCAGCGCAACAAACACCACACAACACATTGCGTACATTATTTTTAAACATTTTAACCATATTCTATCTCCCAAACGTTAATAAACACAAAAACCACCAACGAAACGACGCTTATTTACAGAATCAGAAAGACGAAGAAAACCTGGAAGACACAGACACATACAACCGACAGAAGAAGCTCACGACCACCGCTTTTCACCATCTTTCAAAGCATCGTTTCACCTCTTTTTCGACCGTTACAAAACCACAATAACTGTATAGTATGGTACTACAATCTAGCCTATATACGCAATCCTTCCATTAACGAAAAATTAACCTTTTTACGTTGAATTGTTAAGCAAAAACATACGACTAGCGCAATAAAAATTGCGCCATAAATGTGTTTAATTTTCCCCAATTTGACTTTTTATAATGATGATTATTGACATATTCTTGAAGATTCTTAAGTAAGTTCTAGTGCTTATATTTATGCATTTCCTATACTTCATGATGTGCCATGATTTGCAATATTTGAGCAGTCTGTCAATTGAATAATGCAATGCGATTCTTTCGCTCACTGCAAATAAACTCAAAATATCCTCGTAAAAGAGCAAAAAAAACATCAATTTCATGCTTGATGTTGGCCTGGAGATGTCTATACTGTAGACAGCAAAGATTGCCAATAAGGAGATGAGGTCGTGGATCCGAGCAAACGCTTAAGGAATGGCACATGAAAAACAACTCCAAAAACCAAGCTCAAGACGCCAACATCAATTGTCAACAATGCAATGATTGTGTCGATTGCGATTCCTGCTTCACTTCGGTTCGTTGTCGTTATTGCTGGCTGTCGGAGAATTTGACGGAGTGTGTCGTGCTGTATAAACGTGAAAATTTTACCCAACGTTACTGTTGCTCCGATTGCTCAAATTGCGTTGGGCTTACCGGAATCGTCAGAGACGGAGAAGTGATGGATGTATGATGTTACTATTTAAATTTCTCATCCTCTGGACTATCTATGTTCACAATTACTTTTCCTTCAGTTTTACGGACAACGTCAATTTTATCTTCGAATACATGTTCTGCAGCTAATACATCATTATCATATGCAATTTCAAACAGATCGTCTGGCAATGGAACTCTTTCTCGAAATCCTTTCTCAACATACTTTTTAAAAGCGAGGACAGTTTCAAGAGCTTTGTCTAGGCTTCTTCCCACAATTACTCTGGTTTCTTTTTTT
>JAITBT010000013.1 GCA_031283445.1 Holosporaceae bacterium
TCCGTGTCCACCGTTTTTTTCGATATCCCCGGATAAAGGCATATCTACAATATAGTACATGCATTATAGTGCACGTTATTAACTTGTCAAAATATATATACAATATGGTATATAATATATTGTCAATCACGTTGTCTATTATTGCATCTATCTTGTACTGCTTTATCTCTCCCCTTTTCCGGGAATATTTAAAAAAACGGTGGACACGGAGGGCATGTGGGCTGGTGCCACTTAAGCCCCTCATAAACAGAGCTTCCAAGACTTCGTCAAGTGTCCCCAACGCGACCACCAGCCCACAATTTTTAGGTTTTCCCATTAAAGGCAACTTGCTAAGATCTGATATATCAGCATATATTTCTTTTTTGGTTGAACGTTTGGCAACCATCTCAAAAACACTGAAATTTGAGGAGAAAACGCTATGACAGGAAAATACAATACAAAAAAGCCGGAAAATGCGCTGAATTTCAGAGAAGAATCGTCCGCATCGGATACCAAACCAGAGAAGTTAGCAAAAATCATGTATGAGGGAATCGTGCGCTACACAAGGGCGAAAGATGCTCCCGTTAGAGAGAAAAACAGTGGTTTTGCGGTTGACTTCTCCGGCGATCGGAGGGTTACTGTGCGTACCGAAGAATATTGACAATAGTGGAGAAAATAAATGAGCAACGATAAACGGGATCTGGTGGTAATCAGGCAAATTATGGCTCTGCAAAATAAAACAACTAAGGAGCTACACGATCTCTGGGACAAGATGTTTAGCGTACCTCCGGCGGTAGCCAGCAAGCAGCATATGATCGCCAAGCTTGCGTACCGTATGCAGGAACTGGCCTACGGCGGTCTTGACGAAGCCACTGAGAACAAGATTCAAGCGGCTGTGAGAGAAATCAGCAAGCCCAGAAAAATCAATGAAAAGCCGTACAAAAAGTTCCTGCCAATGCTCGGCACAAGAATTGTAAAAGAATACCGAGGAGCAATGCACGAAGTAATGGTCGTCAGCAACGGATTCGCCTACGCCGGAGCGATTTACAGTTCTCTATCGGCTGTGGCTCAGAAGATTACTGGTACAAAATGGAACGGATACAAGTTTTTCCAGTTGTCAAGATCTGAACACAACAGTTTTTAGGAATGGGGATTAAGCCGTGAAAATTCAGCAATCGAAAAAGCATAACGGATCCAATGTCAGATTGATAAAGTGCGCCATTTATACGAGAAAATCCTGTGAAGACGGTCTCGAACAAGACTTTAACAGCCTCGATGCTCAGCGGTTATCGGCCGAGAATTACATTGCAAGTCAGACGCATGAAAACTGGCAGCTTATACCAAAACATTACGATGACGGAGGGTTCTCGGGCGGCAATATGGACAGACCGGCTCTCCAGGAGCTATTCGACGACGTTAAACATGGTCTCATCGACATGGTTGTTGTCTATAAAATCGACAGGCTTTCTCGATCCATCTTCGATTTCGCCAAGATAGTAGAGCTTTTCAACGAGTACAACGTGAGTTTTGTGTCAGTAACACAGTCGTTCAATACATCCACGTCTTCAGGAAAATTGATGCTAAACATGCTCCTTAGCTTCGCGCAATACGAAAGAGAACTTACCGGAGAGCGCATCCGAGACAAATTTGCATCCTCCCTCAAGAAAGGTCTGTGGATGGGCGGAGTCGTAATGCTTGGCTATGAGGTAAAAGACCGCAAGCTGCTTATAAAGGGCGACGAAGCTGAAATAATCCGCCTCATTTACAAGCAATTTCTGGCCAGCGAATCTTGCGTTGAAGTGGCGCATCTGCTCAATAAACTTGGATACAGGACGAAAATCAAAAAGCTCAAAACCGGAGAGACTTTTGGCGGACAGATGTTCGAACGTAAAGCTGTCGAACGCATCCTGAAAAACCCGTACTATAAGGGATGCGTTACACACAAGGGAGCTGTGTATCAAGGAGAACATGAAGGTATAATCGACGAAGAAACCTGGAATGCCGTGCAAGCAATCTTCAAGAAAAACACCGCAAGTCCAAGAAAACCAAGCTGCATGACTCCATCGTTTCTGAAGGGAATCATACATTGCGCCTGCGGATCACTGATGAAACACACCTGTAGCAGCAATCACGGCCTCGTATATCGCTACTACACCTGCTACAACCAGGTGAAATATAAAAATTGTCCGTCAGCGCACAAAAACATTCCTGCAGAACCGGTGGAGCGCAGCGTTATCGAGGAAGTTCTGAAAATTATCAGATCGCCGGAAGTCGTCGTGAACCTAAGTCGTCTCGCCGAACAGCGCAATGATCTCAAAAAAGAAGATCTTATGACGGCTCTGAAAAATCTCAACGAAGCCTGGAATTATCTCTACCAGGCAGAACAGGAGAAAATCGTCCGAATGCTCGTTGAGTCCGTAGAGATAAAAGAAAACGGCATTAAGCTCAACCTGAACTTGAGCGGCTTTGATAATTTGTTTATGGAATTGTCATCGTAGAAAAGGAATATTGAGTATGTGCGAAACCTTAACGAAAGAAGTCTTCATTCCGCTAAAAATCGACACGAGAGTCGGACGGAGACCAAACATCATCAAACCGGACGACTACTTTGCAAGAACACATCTCATGAAACTGCTTGCCAGAGCTAGAATACTGGAAGACCAACTAACAAACGCTACCGAAATTTCCTACGCCCAATTCTGCCTGCAGCATAAAATCTCCCAACGATACCTCCGCTCGCTAATTTTCTTGAATAATTTGAGTCCGAAGATCAAAAAAGCCATCGTCGAAGGCTACGTCCCGAAACATCTCAACATCCAGGATATTACCAACTGCAGATTCTCTTCGGTGTGGAGCGAACAAGATGTGTGGTTCTTCAATAAAAACTCAGATAAGGTGTAATCGCGTCAAATTTTAGGTGAATTATTAGGTGCTGTACCATGAGCTTTTATCACTACATTAGAAACTAGGGCTTGCGCTCTCTCAATTCTACGAGGTACATAAAATCTCTCCAAAGCACATGCTGGTCCTTGTCTCATTAAATAACCTGAGCTCGAGAACAAAAGCTATTCATGGACGGATACAGAAATACCTGAACACGCAAGATTGTAACATAAGATACCATTTATGAAATGAGATTTGATATTATTTGATACATTAATGTTATTTTAATACACTTTATGTATCATCATATCGAGAAAAATGTTTTTCTAGTTTCTAAAAGATGAGGATTTATGATGAAGCGCCTTGCAATACTATGTATACCATTAATAGTGGCGATATTTTCGTACATAGAATTATATTCCATGAATTTGGCTTCGTCATGTAGTGGAAAAGGTTCTTTTAGAAGAGCATTAAACAGTGCTCTCGGTATCTGTTTTACCAAGCCTATTTATCTGATAACTGTTACAAGAAGCCAAGGTAACTGCGACGCAGCGTGTGGTTTAGGTGGTGTACATCACAATAGAGGAAATGCTGTTTTGGCTCAAGCTGATTGGCAGTACATAACAAACGTCTTGTCAGATTTGTGTGTAGATGTTGGAGTAATTGCGAATTTGAACCCGGTACTGAGGCCGAATGAAGCTAATTTGCGCGCGTATATTAGCAATAATATTGGTAATCTTAGAGGTTCGTGCAAAATCGTCGTATTTAACGAGGCTTTTTTTAAGAAAACGCATTTAACCAATGCAGAATACACTTCATTTATTAACGGAGGAGGGATAGTAGCTCCTCCGGCTGTTGGCATTATAGCATTGTCTAATGCTTGTAGTAGGACTATTTTTTATCCTAATTTTTTGTATGAAAGACCATATAATAATCTTGTAGATCAAGCAATACTTGATAGATATAACAATGCGGCAAATGACCTTATAATTGGTCCGGACACACACGTAAATTTTTTAGTTCCTGGTGCGATGCCAGGAGGCGTGCCTCCATTTCCAGCACATGTTGTGCCAACAAATATTGTTACGAACGAGACATATGGTATTAGTAGAGGGAATATATTGACCACATACAAGAAAAGATCCTATTTTCGGGAAGCTGATTTTGATATAATGAACAATAACTATATATACGATTTTGGAACTGGTTTTGATCAGGCATCTTATAACGGTGCCAATGTTCAGCTTCGGAAATTGAGAGATACACTGTTAAAATATATAAGAACAGAGATTTGTATGGATCTTGCTTGTGGTGTGAGGCATAGCAATGGGTGGAGCAATCTAAATAAGGATGTAGGTTTACTAGTTTTACAGTCGAACCGCATAGATCCTTTAGGGATGTTTCTTCCAAGCAATAATATAAATCATCTTCCAAAGAATAGCTCGGAGCATAATATAAACATATTATACACTGATCCAATTTATTCCAGTAGAATTGGATCTAATTTGTTCAAAATTGACAGATCAGGCGCTCCAATTCTATTTAGAAAAGAAATGAATAATACCGCCACCCTATTGTTTGATGGGCAAGATCATGCTATTATAGAGATATCAGTGTATAGGCTGAATTAACTATTATTAGGGGAGGGCACCATGTATCGTATTTTATTTCCTACATTGTTTTTGTTATTTGTCAGTTTTGCTGAAGCGAGGGAGTTTTCTATTGTTTTTAAAAGCTTGCTCACAGAAAAAATTACATTAAAAGCTTGTCGTAACGTTGAAGAGACTGCAACTACTCACTCAAAACGATTGAATTTTCTAGGTGGAAACAATGATACCTGGTCACTTAATTTAATGCCAGGTGTGCAGGTGGATCGAGCGATTCGTGTAGGCGATGATTTTACCGGGAACATCATTGCTTTGAAAAAAGCAGATCAAATTGTCTGCAATATAGAAATTACCTTATCTGGAACGCCAGCTGTAAGAGCAACAGAAGACGACTCAGAATTTCATTTTGATATTTATGAGGATGGAAGAGGGATTTACATATTAGCTGTTGGATACGATAACACTTCTGTATCAGAATATATTTCAGGATTGAAAGTTCCTGGCATGCCGCAGCAATGGTCTCGGTGTTGGTAGTGTTTTTCGAGTTTTCCAACATTGTTCCTACAGGAGATATAGACTGAGTTTGACAGCGTTTGGTTATATAGTCAAAAGCTCAGTGGGATTGACAACTAACGATATGGAGACTTCCAATAATGCAGCAAAAGAGCTACAGAGAGTTTCAGCATTTCCAAACTCTTGCTATAGCATTTAGTCTTTCTCTGAAGTCTGGCAAGATAGTACCTTAGTACTGAATTATAAGATTCCACCAAACATGTCTCCGCTTTTGTTACAATATGCCGTATGTCTATATTAGGAGAGAGTTCTTCCTGATAGGTCGGATTACCGTCTGTGCACGCTATTTTAGGTTATGTTCACCTAACTTATCCAATAGTTTCCTTAAAGTTTTCGCTTCGCCAGTCCCTACCTCAAACGCACTAAAACACAGTCTGTTGTAGTTTTCATGTGGATCATAGTACGTAGTTTATAGCCTTTATTTTTCGTGCGAATCGCAAATTCTGAACGTAATTGGCAAATGTCAAATTAGAAGGTCACGCCTCCGTTTCCTGGACATCTTGAGGCATACGTCCGTATTGGTTAACAAAAAAATGTGAAGTCCTACAAATGAGGTACCCAATTTTTAGTAGCGGCGGAGAGATTGTTCGTTTTCGGAACCGTGTGCTCCACCAGCAGGGTCTGAGATGTGGTCTAACCCATTCATTTTGCCAAGATGCAACAGATGTCGCAAATGCGCTGTTTCATAGGCTCTATCGTCTGTCACATTAACGCAAATCGACAAAATCCCTGCACATATTCACTCTCCAAACCATCCAAAATCTCCAAAAATCCTCCACTTTCTCTCCAAAACAGGGGTCACGGAGATTTTTTGCACTTCCGCTGTAGGAACTGATTCTGAGACATTTCCTGGCATCGCGTCAAACCGCCGCCTCCGTGTTGCGGAGAATTCTGTGCTCGGGCGGATGGCTCGGAGGAACTGAGATCAGATAAAGGAAAATGGAATACATACATGCGATTCTTCTCAACTAGTCCAACTCACTTCGTGCTTGACATAAATGACGCGAGTGAAACGCATTTTAATTTTTAAAAAGCCAACAAGGATCTTTTAAAAGACACTATAATACGATATAATAAAAAATTTGTTAACTTTTTTCTTGACATTTCTCCGAATACATGATACAAAATTCTCATAAAGAAGGAGTCTCTTCTTTATATCAATCAGAACAGTTTAAAGCCGAGACTAAAGCTCAGTTAACAGATTGTTCTGGCTTATTTTTATCTCAACAACTCAAAGAAAGGAAAAATCATGATTTTTAATCACGAAAAATTTGTAAATACAGTTAAACAAAAGCATCTGAAACCGGAGGAAATTCCGACCTACGAATCGATACCGGATTCCGACGTGCGGGAAAAACTCGACGACTTTATCGATTATGGAAAAAATCCGCGCTTCTCAAAAGCTCTGGATGAAATCTGCGAAAACGTCGTCGGTAGAACTATGTTTAAGGTGCTGCTGACGAAGATGATGTCGCAAGGCAAAAGGATGTGCATAACACCGTATGCCGGC
>JAITBT010000049.1 GCA_031283445.1 Holosporaceae bacterium
TTCTTCACTCGCTATGATAAATTGGATGAAACTTTCCTAGGATTCGTATATCTCGCACTGATCGCTATTATGATAAAATAGCGTTAACAGAACCTAGCTGCCAGCGGACTCGACTGTCACCGAGGCCGAGTCGTAGGTTACTCCTACATTTCCAATCAGTGTTCCCTGATGGTCATAGGCTTTACTGAGATCCGTAATGGTGACATAGCAGAATGAGAATGTGATGGTATCCCCAGATTGCATATAGGTTTTTATTAAACAAGTGCCATAGGTTATTTCTTGTATTACCACGAGCGTTCCGCTCACACTAATTACCCTCTTTACAATGATCGTGGTAATTTTTTTCCCCTCAAACATGTATTGTTGAAGCGCCGGAGACCAGTCTCCGTATTTCATGCATAGTATAGGATCCCTGCAGACTATTTTCCCATCTCCGGATAATTGTCCGGAAGAGTCATAGGTTGCGAGCCTCGCACCCCCGGTTTCTATCCACAGGACTGGCGCTGCTTTCGCGAAATCTCCGTTCATGTCACTAGAGAAAATATCATCATCACTACCGGTTTCGATGGTATACTGTGGAGTTTTAGACCCACCAATAGGAGCATTCAGACTCGCATCACTTTTACCAAGCATATCAGGTCTAGGAATGGCCTCAAACATATTGTTAAATCCTCTGTTATTATCTGGCAGCATTTAACTTCTCCTACAAAACTACATTCCTATATTTTCTAACCATAGCAACATAAATCATCCATTACTTAGCCGGCGGAGGCAAAGAAGCCACCAGCCGGATAGAGGCCGTTAGCTCTTCTAGCTGGAAATGAGGCCTCAAAAAGATTGTCGCTTTATACGATCCTGGCTTACCAGGAACATCAAAGACATCGATGCGGGCTTCCCGCAATGGAAACCTAGCTTTGAGTTCCTGGCTGGCGGCATCGTTTAATAGCACATAGCTAGCAATCCAATTATTTAAATAGACAGAAACATTGTCCTTTGTCAGAAAGGAACCAATTTTATCCCGCATAATAGCTTTTATATAATGAGCAAATCTAGAAGCTGCGAGCAAATAGGGTAATCTCGCACTCAGAGCAGCATTAGCATTTGCGTCATCGGTATTATAAACCTTGGGCTTTTGGGTGGTTTGTCCACCGAAAAATGCAGCATAGTCTGTACCCTTACTGTGACAAATAGCCAAAAATCCCATATCTGTTAGTTCTTTTTCTCGACGATCGGTAATCGCTATTTCCGTCGGACATTTCAGGGCAATATCTCCATCGGTGGTTTTAAATGTATAAGCCGGAAGTTCTTCCACCAATCCGCCCCCCTCCACTCCGCGAATGGCAGCTGGCCATTTATATAGCGAAACGGCGTAACCAATTCTCTGGGCCAGAATAAAAGCTGCATTTCCCCAGCAAAATTGGGAATTATCAGTTCCGTCTATGGATTCCACATAGTTCATGCCATCGACAGGTAAAGTGTCTGGTCCATAGGGAAGCCTCATCAGAACACGGGGCAGAACTAGTGCCGTGTATCTGGAATCCTCGCTATCCCGAAAGGATCTCCATTTTATCATCTCTGTACTTTCGAAAATTTTTGCTACGTCTCGCGGACCGGCGAGGTGGGAGAAACTCTCCATATCAAACATTCTCGGATGGGCTGCCGCAATAAATGGAGCATGAGCCGCTGCCGCAACATTGGAAATTTTTTCCAATAGTAATATATCCTGTGGGTGGCGGGTAAATTCGTACCCACCTACTAAACATGAATAGGGATGTCCGCCGAAAGTACCATACTCTTCTTCATATACTTTTTTAAATAGTTGACTCTGATCAAATTCAACAGCATTCTCCAGATCATCCAATAAATCCTTTTTGGATACGTTCATCACCCTTATTTTCAATTGGGTGCTGGTCTCGGTATTCATTATTAAATAATGCAAAGCTCTCCAGGTTCCCTCGAGTTCTTGAAATGCAGAATTATGTAAAATTTCATTGATTTGGGCGCTCAGCACAGCGTCAATATCAGCCACAGCTTTCTCTACGAAGGCCAGAGGGTTTTTCATTATAGTTACTTTGGTTTCTTCAACTTTAAGAAGTAGTTCCAGCAGTATGTTGCACGCGTAAACTTCAGCGGAAGGATCCCGGGCGAGTTTTCCTTCCACAAACATTTCTTTTAAAATTTCCCGGTCAGTTTTGGGTGCATTTTCGGCTGTTGACGTATCGGTAGTGGCCGCCCCCGAAGCCGGAGGTGAAACCGTCGTGTCTGATGTAGTAGTAGCAAAATCCGCCGTAACAGAGGGTTTATTGGCCTTCAAAACAACATCTATTTGAGATTTTAACGTAGCCTTGAGCCCTGCATCCGCAACTATCTCTTTTATGCACTCCTGGAGAGGATCATTTCCCTCCAGCTTTACCACAAGGTCATTTAATTTTATCCGAGATAAATATATTTTATTCAATTTTGGTACTTGTTTAGCAATACTAATGGGACCGAAATCATCCATATGCTTAAAAAACAACTCTGCATTCAAGTTATCAGATCCATCCCCTAACGTATCTTTTACCTGTATGGCTAACCTCGGGTTAACAGATATCATAAAATCCTGAAGATTATCGCGATCAACTTCCACGAACTTCCGCAATTTGATAGGCGGCAACGGATCCGTTGGCATGCCAGATAAATCAACCATAACTCCGATGACAAACGGCAGCTCCTTCATAACTATAGCGTTACCTATTTCTACATCATAGGTAATTTGCACTCGGGGAGATCTGACCCTATCCAATACATGCTGTGTACTTTCGACCATTATGATACCTTCAAATTAAAATTTGAATCGCTGCGAAATCGTAATTCAAATATTTCCGCACTACTCCAGAGTATAATAGATTGATTTACAATAAGTTAATTTTAAAAAAAACTAATTGGGTCGATATCTATTTGTATTTTAATATTTTTTGGTATTTTTTTAGAAAAAATCCAATATTTTATAATGGATCGAATGGAATTTTTTTTTAATATTTTCAATAAAAATCTCCATCTCACCCTGCCGCGAAGTAAAAAAATCGGAGCAGGAGCTGGCCCAAATACTTTAATGCCGGGAAGACTGCATCGTCCGAGATCTTTGGCCGTGCGCTCCGCTAGTTCCCGATTCGTTCCAGAAATTATAACGGAGATAAACTTAAAAAATGGTGGTAATTCATTTTTTTTACGCGATTCTATTTCTAGTTTTATAAAATTTTCTAATCTATTCGATTTTAATGCAGCGTACAAAGGATGCGCTGGGTCAAATGTTTGAATAAAGATTCTTCCGGGTTTTTCTGCACGTCCGGCTCGCCCGGCAACCTGATTCACCAGTTGATAGGTTTTTTCCGACGCTCGCATATCTGCACCATTTAATCCAAGATCACCATCCACTATACCTACAAGGGTAATGTTGGGAAAATGATGGCCTTTTGCCAGAATTTGTGTCCCTATTACGACATCCACTTCATTATTATTGATTCTATCCAGCAATCTCCCAATATCTTTATTAGATGAAATCGTATCAGAAGAAGCTAACTCCAAACGTACGTCAGGGATTTTTTTTCGAATCTCTTCAAAAATTCTTTCAACTCCTGGACCAAACGGAATATAGGACCCATTTTCACCACAATTGTTGCATTTGCTAGGAATTGATATGGTGTGATTACAATGGTGACATATTAATTTAGCTGGATTTTTATGGTAAACGAGCCAAGCAGAGCAATTTGGGCAAACGATTTTACCGCCACAGGACTTGCATAAAATAACAGGAGAATACCCTCGTCTATTAAGATAAATTAAAGATTGCTCCTTTCTGGATATAGCGGATTTAATTTCTTCTAAAAGTACTGGTGATATAAACCCTCTAAATTGGTTCTGCCTCATATCAATCAAATCGATCTGCGGCATTTTTGACGATCCAAATCTGCTTTCCAAAAAAGCATACCCATACTTTCCTTTTTGAGCATTCACATAACTCTCAAAAGATGGAGTAGCAGAAGATAAAATCACCGGAATTTGTTGTAAACTTCCCCGGACGACAGCCATATCTCGAGCATGATAAAATCCCCCTTCTTCCTGTTTGTAGGAGGAGTCATGTTCCTCATCAACCACTATTATTCCTAGATTTTTAAATGGAATAAACAGAGCAGATCTCGCTCCCACAGTAATACCTGATTCTCCAGAAATCGCCCTTAGCCATGTAATCCTTTTATTTTTAGACGTCGTATTAGAATTCCAAATTAAAGGAATAATGCCAAAATACTTTTCTATGCGTTTCACTATCTGTGGTGTCAGTGCAATTTCAGGAAACAAAATTAGTGCTTGTTTTTTTTGTTGTAGAACATTTTTAACTGCAGATAGATATACTTCTGTTTTCCCTGATCCGGTTACCCCGTGCAATAGGAATGGATTCGCTTTATTTTCGATGATTTTTTGATAAATAAGCAGTTGAGCAGAATTCAAGTTAATTTCCCGAAAAGATATTTCATTGGAGCAGGAATATTTTTTTCGAAGCTCTTCTTTCAGGCTACAGAATACACTCTTTTCCGCCAACATCATCTTTAATACATTTCCTAATGGAATCATTGTGTAATCTGAGACCCATTTCAAAAAATCATAGTTCGTTTTACCGATATTAAAGTCAAAAATCTTTGATATCGTTTTTAATTCCCTGTCTGTTTCAATATTCTCATCCGTTATAACGCCAATTACGCAGCGTTGCCCTAGCGGAACTTCCACCACATCTCCCACCTGAAACTTTTCAACGGAAAAATAATAATAACTCTGATTAAAGGGACCAATCGGAAGAACAGAAAATTTGCCCATGTTTCATAACAACAAAATAATGAAGATTAAATGTAACATGAATTCATTTATGTAGTTAAGTAGGATAAAATTAGGGGGATTGTCCTATTATGGACATTGAGAGCATTTCCATGCTTTTGCTATAGCATTTTGTTTTTCGATGAAGTCTTTTGCGAGGTAATGTCTTAGAACTGAATTGTAGGATTCCACCAGGCCCGTCTCAGATTTCGTTACCACATGTTTAACGTCGTTATCTTCATCCAAAACCTCTGAATACGAAGGATTACCGTCTCTGCACACTACCTTTAAGTTATTTTCGCCCAATTTCAATAGCTTCCTTAAAGTTTCCGAGCTTCCGTTCCCGACTTCAAACTCAACAAAACGCAGCCGGTTTCTAGCAACAGCAGTCCATATTCGGACTTGATTCCACTTTTTTTACGTAAGTATACAACTCATCCATTTCCAGCAGAGGAATCTTGCGCGAATTTGGTTCATCGGAGGCGAGCTTGTCTTCGAGATTCTTACCAATGTTTTTCATCCAATAAATCATACCAAGTTTAGATATTAAATGCTCGAATAATTATTTTTGCATGTATAGACATCAAAACCTAGCGTAATTAACAACTATTCGTCGTAATACTACTGGCAAATTCTTACAATACTTACTGAATATTTAATATCCGAATCTGGTATCATCGGTTGAAAGTGTATTTTGACGTTGTAAATGCCCCGCAAAATTCTCTCGATGCGACGAAAGCCGCAGCCTTTCAAGTACAGGTGGCTGCTGCGCGCTTCATCTGCTCCGGATATTTCTCGCGATCATCGCCTACAACATGGTGGCGCTCACATATTTTGCAAAAATATTTCTGCTTACCAACCACTAAACCACTCTTGCAGAGAGATTAAGAGCCACATTGCT
>JAITBT010000059.1 GCA_031283445.1 Holosporaceae bacterium
TGCGATGCCTCATACCGAGCAAGTCGTACTCTTCTTTATCTGAAAAATCTTGCTTCATGATAGCTTTATATCAGATATATTCAAAAAAATCCAACTTCTTATCGTGATTGGGGATATACAATTCCTCATTTTAACTATGCTTGATTTTCGGTGCCTACAAGCTGTCTTTTCGTTAATTGGAAATAATGTTTGGTATTAGCTATTGGCTGCCGTGGTTCGGCGCTCAGATGGAAAGGAGTAGCGAAGATTACGAGAGTAACAGTCCGTAGTTCGATTTCCCTATCAGAGTTGTACGGCACAGAAGCTACGGTGTAAGAGGGGATTCTTTTATCGCAATATCATCATACTCGAGCCCGAAGTCTGGAGGTTTTTTCGATTTCTTTTTTGTAGGCGGAAACAACTGCTTTAGTATCAGCGAGTTGCTTTTTGGAAACATAGAAGGCCGATACCAGCAAGGCTATGATAGTACAACCGCCTGCTTTTTCCCGGAACACAATCATGGTTCTGCCGCAGCGCCCGGTAAAATATTTCTTCCCTAAAGATATGGTTTCCTCTTCAACATCTTCTTCAACATCATCTGACTCGAGAGTAAATTCTTCAACATCATCTGATTCGAGAGCAAATTCTTCAACACCATCTGACTCGAGAGCAAGTTTAAAATTAGCAAGCGGACATTTTTCTGTAAATAAATTAATATTATCAGGCACTTTCGGCAGTTTTTTATTATTACTTTGCAAAAATATGAAAATTGCAGTGTTAGCGGCATTAAAATTAGTTTCATATGGCCATAGCACCGCAATCAATCCATTTTTTCCCTTGAAGGTACGGCAACCCCAGCCTCCCGGAGGTGTGATAGCGTATATATTACTTTCATCTTCGTCCGGAGTTTCTATGGGATCTCCGCAGGCACAAAAGTAAGAAAAAACAAATATCCAAAAGAATAAAATTACCCTTTTCATTGATTCCATCACGTAATGAATTACAGTACTATATAAAAATAAATAAATTATTATTATGGCCATTTTGTGCAGTGATTTTGTTACAAATAATTCGACAATATATGAAATATATTAGATGTGAAATATATTAGAATAGCTGAAGTGATAGGCAGAAATCCTGATGATATCCTAAGGAAAAATTTTAACTCCAGGAAAAAGATATGATATTTTATTTGCTAGATGATTTTATAGCTCAACCAAAGAATGGATTATTGAAAAGCGTCAGGATCGTCGCTTTATGAAAGAGTTATAATCATAAAAAAATGGAATTCAGTAGAAGTTACTAAGTTTTACTTACGATATCTAAATGTCGTCGCTGATTTTTCGGTTCTGGGAAGCCTACACTGGGTAATTTGCTCGAAGGTATAATATTAACAGCAACTCAATCGCTCTTCAATCTTCGGATGGAACAAAAAAATTGGACACTTTCCAACAGAAATTTACAGATGCAGTTTCTCCTGTTTGAATTCTATGCTCTAAAGCAGGACCAGAGCCAGGACCAGAATAGCTAAACATGCCCAAATACCAACCTTGATGACCATAACTTTCAGCGGAGGCCTGTTATCATTTACATTGGTAATCTCTATATCTGAGTAAGGCATCATATCCTCAAGGGCAAACTCCTTTTTTTTTATATCATTCACGTCTGTATCCATATCAAGAAAGTCCTATTCAAATGTTAAAAATGGCAGTTTAGTTCTTCTTCATCAGGAGTGCGGCTTTTTTTGTCCAAAGAGAAAGCGGATGGTATTGAGCAAGAGCATCATAGGCCTTTTCCGCTTCCACATCTAAACCCAATACTAAACAACTCTCGACCATCCGGAAATACGCCTCTGGTACCGAGTCTGTGTGTGGCAATGCTGTTGCCACGAATGTGTACCTACCTATGGCGGCAAGAGGACTTTTATTCGTTTGGTAATAGCGCCCTATCATCATTTCATGAGCGGCTATAATATCATCCAATATCATTACTCTTTTCAATGCATCAACATAATATATCGAATCCGGAAATTTATTTATTAATTCTAGAAAAGTCTGCTTTGCATCCATCGCTCTTTTGGAATCCCGTCCGATGGATGCGACCTGCATGTAGAGACACATAGCTTTTAGGTATAATGCATACGGGACGAGCTTGTGGGAAGGGTGATATCGTAGAAATATAGCTATTTCCCGTTTAGCATCCATATATTTGGATGCCATAAAGTAACAATACGCCGCCATGATCTGCCCTTCCTGCGCGCGGGAAGAGTAAGGGAATAAAGTTTCTAGATCTTTATATTCCGACGCAGCCTCTGAGTACTCTTTCTTTTGAAGCAGTGTACTCGCTTTCTTGTATATACTGCTTACGGAACGGTCTTTAAAATTTTCTTTTCCGGATGTGCATCCGATAACAAACAGAAAACACAACAGTCTTAAATTAAGATTCATCTTCTCCTCTTACTTTACTCCCGTAGAGCCGTATCCTCCACAGGATCTATCCGTTTCGTCAAGGGAGTCTACCACATTCCAACTAATTGTTTCATATTTTTGTATTACCACCTGTGCTATCCGCATCCCGCGTTCTAGCAGAAAATTTTCATCTCCTAGATTGATCAATAGAACTTTTATTTCGCCTCGATAGTCCATATCGATGGTTCCCGGCGCATTAAGTACCACAACGCCACTTTTATATGCTAATCCGGATCTCGATCGGATTTCTCCGTTACATCCCTCCGGCAATGCTATAGTAACTCCCGTTGGAATTAATACTCTCTTGCTTTTTTTTATAATGATACTTTCAGAAATTGCAGCTCGTAAATCAAGTCCAGCGCTTCCTGCCGTCGCGTAGGACGGCAGCTCCAGACCCCGTGCATTTTCTAAAATTTTCAGCGGTATTTTCATGATTTTATTTACAATAATTCCCAATATCGCTCTTTATAATTGAGCAGAAAACTCTTCAGACCTTTTTCCGAGATACTAGCTTGCGTTTGTGCTCGTAGAATTTGTAGAATGCTAACGCCATCCACAGAAATGTCTCGGATTTTATATTGCTCATCAACGATGGCAACCTCCCAAATCATTAAAATGTCCGCCTTACCCTGATCAGAAATTTTTCCCGTTACTTGCAGCAGCGTGTCCGTTTTTTTCTTAATACTAACAATACGAAACTTAGCAGATTTGTAATCTTTAAAATTTGAAGCATATGCTCCCACTAGCATATTTTTAAAACAACGGACAAAGACCTCTTTTTGTTCGGGAGTCATAGTCTGATTATGCTTACCGAGTACAAACTTTATTATAGGGTCTACAGCGAACTTCGCTATTATCAATTCTCGAAACTTTTGTTTAACCTGACTATCTGTTAATCCAGGTGTATTTATTATTTCGAGCACTTGGAAGGCTACGTCATCCACCAGCGCACGCCCATGATCTAACTGTTTACTCATCCGTGCAGAAGCGATGACAGAGAGAGGTACAAATATAAAAAACAAAATCAAAAAAATAGAATAAAAGCGGAACTTCTGCATAAAAAACTCTCCAATATCCTCGGGCGATTATAACTGACAGATCTAAACAAAGAAAATGGGAAAAATCTAAAATCAATAATTTTTATATTAGGTTTGGCTACTATAAAGATGTCGCGCCTTCCTGAAAAAAAACTCCACTTCCAAAACACTCCACTGCGTCGCTCCTGGGTAACAGTCCGCTTGATATAGGCCTGAAGCACCTACACCAAGCTAACCTCAAGTTTTGTGATGCGAAAGTTCCCATTAGTATATGACTACTGTTTTTCCTTGTCGCGCGAAAACATAAACTTACCAATTAACGATTCTATATCCATAGGGCCGGTCGTGCTTTCTATCTCATCTCCGGATTTCAGGGAATCCTTGTCTCCACCCGGCGCCAAAGAAAGATATCTCTTCCCCAACAAGCCGTCGCTGGCAATGACTGCGCTGGTATCACGTGGGAGTTTCATCTTTTTATTGACATAAAATTTAACTACTGCAAAGAATGAATCCGGGTCCACATGCAGATCCACGATTTTCCCCACCTTAATGCCGCTAATTTTTACATCGCTTCCTTCGGTTAATCCATCGGCTTTATCGAATTTTGCTACAAGCAAATACCCATCGGAACTTTGCCATCCAGATTTTGTGCATACATAGTAAAAAAAGAAAATCGCAATGATCAGAACGAAAATCCCTACAATTGTTTCAAATGTTCTTCCTTTTTCCATTAGTCACCTAGCCCATTAATTTTTAACATAATAATAAAACATGCCCCCCAAAGAACGAAAACACTCTATCTGTTTGGACGGAATTTTACAAATATTGTCCACCATTTATGTTTAACACCGTTCCTGTAATAAAAGAAGACCTTTCGTCTGCTAAAAATAGAACAGCATGTGCGATTTCGTCAATTTTTCCAAATCGCCCGACCGGAATTTCTGATTGAATGCGCTCCCGCAGATCTCCGTGTAGGCTTACCGTCATAGCTGTGTCAATGTAGCCGGGAGCAATGGCATTCACGGTAATTCCTTTTGGAGCAGACTCCAGAGCTAGAGCCTTAGTAAAGCCTATAATTCCTGCTTTGGCTGCGCAGTAATTGGATTGTCCGGCTTGACCTCTAAGTCCATTTATAGAGCTAATGTTTATGATCCTACCATACTTCTTGTCCCGCATCGCCGGAATTATCGATCTGCACATATGAAACACGGAATTGAGGTTGATTTCCAGGACCTTTGTCCAATCTTCTAGATTCATTTTATGAAGCATACAGTCGCGGGTAATGCCAGCATTATTAACCAGAATATCTATCGTTCCTCCTAAAGTCTCACAAACATCAGCAATTCCTTTTTCACAGGAGTTGAAATTAGATATATCCCAAGAAAAAATAGGTATTCCTGTTTCCTGATGGAATTTCTCCGCTGCAGCGATTTCGTTATGATAATTTGCTGCTACTAGATACCCAGCTTCCTTCAAAGCTCTAGAAATTTCTCCACCAATTCCCCTGGTTCCACCTGTAACAAGGGCTGTTCTTTCCATATTTTACTTTCGCTACTGCTTATTCGAAAACCTTTGCCAGAATTTTCCTACTAGCTCTTTTTTGCAATTTTTTGGAGTCTAATTGCTGGCGGCTAGTATATTCGCTATAGCAGAAATAAGCAATCTCAAAATTCTTCTATCTCCGAGATACATATTCATCCCGTCAATTTCACAAAGCTTCTATAGCTTAATTATTGGTTTAGTTACCCAGGCCGATTATTATTGATAATTTAATCTATGTTCGCTAAAATAGCTTCGGTATCAATGGAGATGATTATGGAAAAGAAGGTAGCATCATTTTATAAAGAAGCTACTCGAGTCGTAGATAAGGGCTTGCGCCAATATATGTTGAGTGTGTTCTCTTACATGTCTGGTGGATTGGCTTTGACGGCTGCTGTTGCTTATTTGGTTAGTTGCTCGCCTAGTTTAATGGCTATTTTATTTAATAATCTGTTCGTCTTTATGCTAGTTGCACTTGCCCCGATGGGATTGTCTTTCTATCTGGCTGCTCGGTTAGCACGTATTTCAGTGGAGAAAGCGAAAGCATTATTTTTTATCTATGCTTCCAGCTTGGGTATTTCTCTGGCCTCCATTTTTGTCGTATATTCGGGAACTAGCATAGCTAACACGTTTTTCGTGACCTCGTCTATGTTTCTATCTATGGTAATTTATGGTTATGTTACCGAAAAAGATCTGACTGCTTTTGGGTCTTTTTTATTAATGGGATTGCTCGGAATCATTATTTCCAGCATCATTAACCTTTACACCAAAAGTTCGGCATTCATGTTCGTAATTTCAGTCTTAGCTGTAGTTATTTTTACCGGATTGACCGCCTATGATGCCCAAAGAATTAAAAATTATTATCTCGAAGCGGATTCGGTCGAGGTAAATGAAAAAAAGTCCATCTTGGGCGCTTTGCATTTATATTTAGATTTCATAAACCTCTTCCTTTCTTTGCTGAGAATTATCGGGACACGCCGCGACTAGCAGAATTCGACCCCCTCCCAGCGAAGAAAGGATACGCCGGTAGTTGAATGCAGTACCGGCAAAGACATCTCCGCGAGGGTAGAACAGACATACAGGGGAATACTCTGGGAGATGCTTACTTGTCAGGTTCGGCTTTTACGATAGCGTCCACCTTATCAAACATATTCCGAAGAGAAGATTCAACTTCAAAGGCAATTGCGTTAGCTTTTATAAATGAGGAACCTGCACTGACGAGTATTCGAGATTCTATGTATTTTTTCATGCCCGCCGACCTTGTTTTTAGAATCTTGACTCCTTTAACACCATCAATAGCTGTCATGGTTTTTAAGATATCCTCCCGGACTTTTGGAGGAAGGGACTCATCCATCAAATCGATAATAGCGTTTTTTAAGATGAGAAGAGCGCTGTAGAGGACATACCCTCCGATCACAACGCCGCACACAACATCCAGATAAAGGAAATATCTGGAGACGAACAAAGATATCATTATACAGAGATTTACAAGGAAATCAGATAAATAATGTAGGGTTTCCCCTTGAACCAGTAGAGATTCGGTCCGAGAAGCGACATATTTTTGGAAATAGATCAACTGGTACACGGCAAAACAAGAAATTATCATGATCGCTATTCCAATTTCACTATTATGCACAGGCGTCGGATTTATTAGAGAATCATAAGCCTCAACGAAGATCATTATACCAGAATAAATAACAAAAAGGCATTGAAACAGAGCCATGAGACCTTCAACTTTTTCATGGCCAAAATTATGCTCTTTATCAAAAGAGGTGGCTGAAAATATTATGGCATGATAGGCCAAAAACGAAGCAAGGGCATCCAGAACAGAATCATTCATCGATGCACGCATGGATAGCGAATCCGTCAAGATCCAGGCTCCAAGCTTCAATACGATTAGAAAAATGGAAGTAATAACTCCCAAAACTACGGATTTTTTTGCAAGATCTGTATGAGAATAATTTTTAAAATAGAGATTAAGTACTTCATCAATCAATTTTATATGAAAAAACATAAACATCTCTTTCGTTAATTGTTTCTAGACTCTACACTAATATGGATATTTTTTCATTATTCTCTTTTTATTTCTCATGTTATAGTATGCGAGCGCGTTTGGCGGGATAGCTCAGCTGGTTAGAGCAGCGGAATCATAATCCGCGTGTCGGGGGTTCAAGTCCCTCTCCCGCTACCAACAGAGCCGGAACCTGTCCTTATCCGTTTCATATATTAGAATTCGAGGAGGGGTATAGCTCTGCTGTATCAAAAGCTGCTTGGTGCCAAAATCCATCCTGGAGTCAAGTAGAACCGATAATGTGTGGCATCCACCAAAAAGAGTGTTCTCAAAGCTGTTTTTCAGTTCAAACTATTCAGCCATGAGAATCAGCTCTCTCGTTTATCGCAGCCGAGTACACCTCTATTCCAGAAACCTGACACTTCTGCGTTTTTTTTCACTAAAGCAGTTACTGGACTGCACATCCGTTTCTTGACCGAGCGGCAACTAGCTCCCTCACCTGGTCTTTCACTGGTGTATTTTCAAATGCGTTCCGTGCTATCTCTATTAGCTGTGATTCTTCCCCCACCTTCACTTCGGTGAGCGCAAGACAGTTTTCAAAGGCATATTGTTTTATGTACTGAACGCTGTTCGGCAAATCGAGTTTGGTCAATCCGCTTGCTGCGAATGCGCGCTCTCCGATCATCTGTAACTCCGACCCTGGTGCGAATTCTAATGTTATCAAGGCGGTGCAACCCCTGAAGCTTTCCGACCCTATCACGCCCACTTTTGCAGGCAGCGTGATCTGTTTCAATCCGCTGCCACAGAATGTTTTCCATTTTATCGTTGTCAAGTTGGACTCTGGGTCGAAGCGCATGGTTTCCAGATCTTTACAGTCCATCAAGGCTGCTTGACCCACGGAGCTTACGAGCGCTGGCGCGTAGAATTCAGTCAACCCGCTATCTGCGAAGCAAGCGTCTCCAATGTATCTCAACTCGGATTCAGCTTCCCATTTAACTTTAGCTAGCGATCCACAGTATTCAAAACTTCTTACTCCTATGTACTTTACTCCAGCTGGCACAGTGAACTCGCGTAACGCCCCCCACATGAAGGCTTCGTCTCCTATGTGTTCGAGCCGCGAACGTGGTTCGAATTTTATTAGTGCCAGTCGGTGGCAATCGTAGAAGCTTCCGTTGCCGAGGGTTGTCACGGAGCTCGGTATACATATCTGTTGCACGCTGCTAGCTGCGAAGCTCCGCGTCATCAGTGTAATCACGCTGCTTGGCGTGTCGAAGGTTACGCGTTGTAAGCGCGTGCAGTGTTCGAAGTACCCTGGTCCGACCATTTTCACACGTGGCGGTATGTGAGTCGTTTCCAAGGACGTATACTCGAACGCTACCGATCCCAGCCAAGCCAATCTCGACCCACGTTCGAACGTTAGTTTTCGCAAATACAGTGTACGTCCGAAGCAGTTGTCCGGCAGGCGCGTTACGTGCGCGGGGATTTTCAGTTTCAGCACGTGTGTTCCATCGAACGCCCCGGCTTCTATAGTTTGCAAATTTGCATTCTCGCTAAAAGTCACTTCCTCTAGTGCAGTAGATCCCGAGAAGCAGTCGGCGCCCAGTCTCGTGACCCCTCTCGGGATGTTTATGTTCCTCAACCCACTGTTCGCGAAGCTTCGTATACCTATAACTTTTAGTCTAGAGCACCCGGCGAAGGCGAGGTAGCACAAGAGCGTGCAGTTTTCGAAGCCACTTGCCCCGATGATTTCCAAGCTTTCCGGGAGTACGACTGCCCAAGCAGCTACCCATGAAGGCCCTGTCGCTTATCCGATACAATCTCGAATGTGTTCCGAAGCTTACGCTATACAGTCCTACGCAGTTCTCGAAGCAGCAGTCTGGGATTAACCAGACGTCGTCGGGGATAGCTAGATTCTTTATTGCCACTGTTTCGAAGTACCTTCTCGGCAACCATACCAGTTTGGAACCCTTTTCAAAGACCACCGAGCGTGCCCGTCTGTGATCCGGCAACGTATCGGTATCCATAGTCACTACCGTATTCGGCACCCAACAAGTTTCGAATGCTTCACCTTCTTTTTGACACATCACCCTTTTTTGCGTGTATCTCGTCCCCTCAGCTACCAACACCCTCCGTTCAGGTACCAGGAATCGGCCCCATCGCCGGGGGGTTATTTTTTCCTGATCAGAGTCTGGTTCCATCCGCATCCCCTCCACGTATCCGGACATTATGGCCGCCACAGCCGCCATTATCAGTAGCTTCTTCATTGTTCCTTCTCCTTGTTATGTTTTTTTCCATTAGTAAATTTCAAGTATCGTCTTTTTAATCAAGATCACACCAATAGTCAAGATATTTTTTGTAGATATGTAGATTTTCGGGGGGAGAGGGAGGTGGTGTTCCTTCGGGTATATCTCTAATCGCGAGCGGTCAGCTAGCCGCCGGAGTAACGCGGCCCCGTGTCGAGCGGGCGCTCCGTTTCTGGAGCGCTGTTTTAGTCGGTCGATTTCCGTTGCTGCAGCTATTGGTCGACCGGCGATCCTGTGTTAGCTGCCACCACTGCCCTCAGCTGCTGCATCAGTGGTATTTCGTTGGCGGAGCCTAATAATGGTCGTCTGTCTAGCCTCGTCAGCCGCGAGCCTTCTTCGAGCGTTATCAGTTGCAGTTCCCTGCAACGTCCCAGAGCCGAGTGTTCAATGCATTCGATCGAAAGCGGCAGTTCCAGGGTTTCCAATCCTGTGCCAGCGCATAAGTTTTCCGGCAGTTTCCGCAATTTTGAGGGTTTCTCGAAAGTTAGGCGTTTCAAGCCTATGTTGTTCATGAAACAACACTCGCCAATAGTTTCGACGCTTGCTGGGATTTCGAATTTCCTCAAGTCGCTATCCATGAACACTCCGTATTCTACTATAAGCAAATTTGACGGTTTAGCTATTTCGAATGTCTTCAACTTGGCGCAGGAGGCGAAAGCAGCCGTTCCGAGTTTTTCCACCGTGGCGGGTATAAAGATGCTGTCCAACTCGGTGTTGGCGAACGCATGGCTTTGTATCCATCGGATTTGGGCAGGTTGGCGAAACAAGACGCGCCCCAATAAACGTGCTTGGTCGAAACAGCCGTCGGCGATGTTTTCTGTTTCTGGCGGCACTACGAGCCAGTAGGTTCTGCTCCTTTCTATTTCACCATCTGGTATTGTCCATGTCTTTATGTTATCCGTATAGAGAGCGCTCAGTACCACCGCTTTATCCGGCGACCTGCGAAGCAAGCTCTCTGTAGTCAAGGTCCCTCCTACCACCTTCGGCGCCACCTCTCCTCTCGCATTGTTTTCGTCTCTGCGCGCTTTAGTGTACAGCTCCAAGGTCCAGCCTGTTTTGTCTTCGATTATCGGGTTTTCTTCAAGCTCTTGTTCCATCCCCTCCGGCCCTTCATTGTGGTGCCTTAATTCAGTATCGTTCGGCGGGACCGAACCTGCTGGCACTTGGCGTACAGGCGGTTCGCCCGGCGGCGGTGTCGCCGGCGTTCTAGCTTCCCAGCCGCCATGACTTCTTTGATAAGCATTTTTCTTCCCTTTATGGTGACGCATACCATCTGCGTCTTGGGAGCCGCACAGCAGCAATGCCGCCATCAGTGTCAGTATTTTCTTCATTGTTTCTTCTCCTTGTTATGTTTTTTCCATTAGTAAATTTCCGTCTTTTTAACCAAGATCCCGCCAATAATCAAGATATTTTTTGTAGATATGTAGATTTTCGGGGGGAGAGGGAGACGGCGGCTTGGGAGGACTATTTCAGGACGAATTTACGATACACATGGCGGGAGATAGTGATTCCCATAGTCCTGAGCAATGTAGAAGAAACAACACACATTTTTTGATTGCATACTCTTGTAATTATATCTTTCTTATAATCATGTTTTTATCTTCATTTTCTGCTTATTAGACTCTGTCATCATAAGAGTGATGGAAAGGGGTAAGACTATATGCAATTGCCCAGAAGAAGACACAGTAGATCAGATAAGGTGATCCAAATTAGAGCTGCATCTGCCAGGCAAGAATGGAGACTAGGATAATTCCGACGAAATCCTGACAGAATACGCAGGAAAAAATATTTTCCCCTAAAAAGTATTTTGGAATGAAAATTATTGTAGTTTACAAAACACTATTTTTTTAAAAATGAGCATTTCTCTTAGAAATTATATCTGTGAAACGTCAATTTAAATACGACTGAACGCTTTCAACATTCCGACAAGAACTGGCCCTAACATAATAATAAATAAACAAGGAACGGTGAACAGTATCATTGGTATTGTCAACATTGTCGGGACTCTAGTGGCTTTTGTTTCGGCACTGAGCATTCTTTGCTGCCTAGACGATATCGATAAATCACGCAAACTCGCGTTCAGCGACGATCCATATGCAATCGATTGACTGAACGTTCTAGATAGGGTCTTTATTTCTGCACAATCAACTCTATTTTCTAAATTTTCAAAAACTTGTTTATAGTCCAGGGCCATTTCCAATTCAATGGATGTTAATTGAAGCTCTTCCGCCAAGATGGGGTGCGATATTTTCATTTCTTTTGCTATTCTCTTTACGGCTCTATTTAGATTTAGCCCGGATTCAAAACAAATTACTAGCAGATCGATGAAATCTGGAATTCCATTCCGAATAGCCTTTTTCCTTTCATCTGCAAGCAATTGCAAATACATATTTGTTAATCCATGTCCGCCAACTATCGCGGTTATAAAAGAAAGGAAAATACTTAACCAGATGGAAGTACCCGCGTCATTTCGAGTAAAAAAAATTAATGCTGCGAAAAATAATAATATGCCTGTAATAAGTTTGGATACCATAAAGATTTCTAATGCATCTATACGACGAATTCCGGCCACCAGCAAAAGTCGACGCATTTTTTCGATAAATTCCTTATTATTTTCCACTATAAAAATAAAAACTGCACCCAAGGTAAAGCTATTTAGCCCGATATTTTTACTATTTTTTTCATAATCGAACTTTGCGGGATATGTTACTTTTCCAACTCTTTCTAGTATTTTAAAATCATCAATTCCACGAACGCTCAAACGTTTCCAATAGGGCATCAAAAAATAAATCATAACTAAACTAACAAAGAAGCAGACTACATCTGATGTTTCTAGCATAATATTTACACCTTTACTTTTGCAACTCTCCACATGACGACAGTTCCGATGCCAAACAGAATAATTGCGATTTTAAGCAATTCTCGCCCAAGTCCAGGAGTGTTAAACTCTTTAAAATAGTTAGGATTGATGATGGCCATAACAAGGGCAAAAACGAACGGCAAAAGACTGATGATCACAGCAGACATTTTTGCTTCTGCAGACAAAGCTTTTAATTTCAGATCAAATTCTAATCTTTTTCGCACAATTCCCGCAAGATCTTGTAAAATTTCGGCCAAAACTCCTCCATTTTCCATTTGTAGCACAAGAGCAATGACCAAGAATTGAAATTCTTCTATATCTATTTTCTTTACTGCCGCAGCTAGTACTTCTCCTGGCTCAATACCCATATCGAATTTTTGACTGATAATCTTGAACTCGCCGGCAACAGAGTCTCGAGACTCTGTACTTATCAATCTCATTATGTGCACAACGTTTAGACCTGCTTTACATCCCCTCACCATCATGTCTATTGCGTCGGGAAATAGTTTTAAAAATTCCTTTTTTCTCTTGTTTATTAAATAAATCAAAAAACCGTACACCAGAAGAGCCCAAACACACATACCCACAAGAATACTCCAAGCCATATCCAAAAATTTAAAATGAATAATTGCAGCAGCTAAGAGAGATCCTCCTGCAAGGAGGAATATAATAAAACCGTAAACAGATATTTTTACGTTCGCTTTTTCTAAAAAAAGCCTAATTTTACTGACGATTCCTGATTGGATACCAGGTGATGACCAAAATTCTATATGTTCACTCTTAGTTAATGTAGAAACTTCTTTACGGAAGGATTTGTGTAATTTGTTTGATTGTACAGCTAAATTATCTGTCTTTGTTTTAATCTTTTTTTGAAAATCTCCCTTTGTTTCAAAACTATACACAATTTTATAAACAACAAAAAAAACTAAAATAAAGATGATATCAATAATCGAAGTCATTTCTAGAATCTCCACTGCCTTCTATTGCGGTTTCCATGGTTGAAAGCAGTTCTTTATCCAAGCCATAAGCGATGGCTTTTTTCAGAAATAAAGGTTGATCGGTAGCAGCATCGAATCTTCCAAAAACTTTATGATCAGCTGTTTCACCTAGTGGAACAAACTTAAACAAGTGTTGATAACCTATTTCTCCGCGATCATCGACACCGGTAACCTCAATAATTTCCGTGATTTTTCTAGAACCATCGTGCAAACGATCCGTTTGAACAACTAAATTTATGGCTCCGGCAATTTGTGCTTTTACAACGTCGCTGGGAAGGTTAAATTTTGCCATGGCGACCATGTTCTCCATGCGAATAAACGCTTCACGAGCTCTATTGGCGTGAATTGTGGACATGGACCCATCTTGACCAGTATTCATGGCTTGTAACATATCTATGCACTCAAGACCACGAACCTCTCCTACTATGATGCGATCCGGACGCATACGTAAAGCATTTTTTACAAGATCACGAATTGTTATCTCACCTCTATTTTCAATATTTGGAGGGCGGCTTTCCAAACGAACCACATGCGGTTGCTGAAGCTTCAACTCTGCAGCATCTTCGCATGTTACAATGCGCTCATGAGGATCTATCCATTGGGACATAGCGTTTAATAGCGTTGTTTTACCAGATCCAGTACCTCCAGAAATAATAATGTTTAAATCGCAAATGGAAGCTATTTGCAGAATCTTTGCCATCTCCTCCGTAAGATTTCCATAAGAGACCATTTTCTGAAGACTCATTACGCTTTTGGAAAACTTTCGAATAGAAATAGATGTGCCATCTAAAGCAATCGGAGGCACCACAATGTTTACGCGACTTCCATCTGCGAGACGCGCATCGCAGAGTGGATTTGAGGTATCGACACGTCTGCCTACCCGATGAGCAATTCTTTGGGCAATCTGCAATAAATGAGCTTCATCCCGGAATTTAATAGCAGTTAGCTCCAAAATTCCATTCCGTTCGACATATACCTGAAACGGACCATTTACAACGATATCAGATATGGTTTCATCTTCCAGCAGTATTTCCAACGGCCCAAAACCGATCATATTGTTAACTAATTCTCGCGCAATATTTGTTTGTTCTTGTCTGGTAACCCGAGACCGCTTTTCATTGGCGAAATTAAATACAAAATTTTCGACTTTGCTGTGTAATTCCTGCGGACTTAGCTTAAAAGCAGAGGCTAAATTAATCCTACTAAGAATAATCTCATGAACTTCTTTCCTAAATTTTGCTAGTATTTGAGACTCTTCGTTTGAATTAGTTATCAGCACTACAAATTCTCTCCTGCAAATCATTCAAATTATGGCATTAATTTATTAAAAAATATCTGGCATTAAGTTTTTAATTTTGCTTATAATCCACCCTTCATTATTTTGTTTAACTGACTCCGTTTCTAAACTTTTATTCTTTCCGATAAGATCGCTAGCAATGTTTTCTAATACAGCAGTTAACGGACTATTAGAAAGAACAAGTGGTTGACCAATATTAGCAGCAGCAAGTGCAACCTTTTCATCTAAGGGCATCATGTAGTCAATCTTTCTATCGATAGCTTTTTCAAATGATCTTTTGGAAAGGGATCCACTATCAGAAAGCCCGATTTTATTGGCAACAATAAGAACTTTCTTTTCGGGTTGCTTTACGTTTAAGAATTCTAATATGCGCCCTGTATTTCGTGCAGATGCAACACTCATTTCTACCAAAACAACAAAGCTATCTGTTTTGTCCAAGCATATTTTATTGATATCAGTGGAACCTCGCTGCGTGTCCGTCAATATAAAATTAAATTGCTTTTTAGCTAAGCTTAACAATGCCTCAAAAGCTTCTAGATTCACATTGATTTCTTTAAATAAATTTGCTAGGCCTCCCAGATAAAACAACCTTTGACCACATCTTTTAAAAATTGTTTCTAGAGAGTAATCGTTTATTTTATCTGGTGATTCTAGAATATCTATGTAAGAATTTTCTGTTTTGATATCTAATATTAGATCCAATGTGCCATATAAAAAATCCAAGTCCAGCACTAATGTATGTTTAAAATGACGGTTAGCCAAAATCCAACCAACGTTAGCAGCGACAGTTGTAGTACCAGCTCCGCCTACGGAGTTAATTAACTGAATCATTTTGCCTGTTTTTTCATATTCATTAATGGTACCGTTAACAATCTTTATGGAATTGAGCAACAAATTATTATTTAATGGCTTTACCAAATAATCAGAAACTCCAATTACCATAAGATCCCGGAACAATCCGACATCATTTTTGCCACCAATCGCTATAATATTTACACTAGGGGAACTACGTTCTTTTATTTTGCTAATATCTCTTAATGGTAGCTCAGAGTTAGAAATATCAACGACTAAAATTTTTGGAACCCTATTATTATCTAAAAATTCAATTACATCAGCAGGAGTTCCCTGAAATACCTCCGAATAGTCCAGTGCTATGGTTTTTATAACATTATTAATGACTTGCCCGGAGACAGGATCATTCACAAATCCAATAAGGTTACGAGGTATGTCAAATGAATTGATTTCAGTCATAATATTATTTCCGCTCATTTCGCTAGTGAATTTATGTTTAAAGACTAGCTGCCGCCTCTGTTGCTAGTTCCGGTTGCAGCCATCGCTGCCCTGGCTTCATGGCCAACGTATTTCCGAGGAGAGACAAGATCTGTTTTATCAGCAATCATTGTTATTGTATTATGTACACTGGCAGCACCGTATTTAGGAAGATTTTTGTTTGTATCGGTGTCTCCTATGTATTCTGACCATTTACTGCAATCCGGCTCTTTTACATCACATTTTAGAACATCGATTTTAATTCCAATTTTTGCACCTTCATAAATACAGATGCCATAATCAATAATCCTACTATTTATGAATCCGCGTTTATGCATTAGCTCATAGAGTTGTTTTTTTACTTTTTCTTGTTTTTCAACCGGAACTGATTGAGGAGAAACTAGCATAAATTCGATATTATCCATACCGGCACTACGAATATCGCTTAAAAGCTTGTCAACCGCTTTGAGGTTGTGAGTATCAAAATCAAAATTCGGTAAACAGTTTAAAAAGTGTGAGTCTCTTACTTCTTGAGCATCGATTTGCATTACCTCCGGAACATATCCATCATTGGGCAAATATTGTTTTTCACACCCATTCAGCCATAGATTTATTACTAAAAAAGCTACCCAATACTGTGCCTTCATCATATCAAATCTCCTTCCTTACTTAAGCGAGAACCCTGCGCTATGATTCTTTTTCATATTTCTGTGAAATTTTCGCGTTAAAATCGATTCTAGAGGAGAGTACATTCTAGGAACCATATCGTTTGGTACTTTAAGTTGCTTATCCGACGGCTTTACGATAAATGCTGTAATAATTATAACCAATTCCTTTTCCGTGGAGTTAATGTTGGAGCTTTTGAATAAAGCCCCGAACAGCGGCAAGTCTGCCAAAAAAGGCGTTTCCGTAGTATTCGAATTTTTTGTAGTCTGTAATAATCCGGCGATCGCTAGACTTTGTCCACTCCCCAGTTCGACAGTCGTCTCGGCTTCCTTTGTCGTTAAGGACGGAACATCATCCTGATTTTCGTGACTGACAGTACTTACGACGGGTTTTACTTTAATATTAATTCTGTTTTCGGATAGAACGACCGGAGTAAATTCAATGGAAGTGCCCCACTGTTTAAATTCCGTAGTAGTTACATCGCCACCACTTTGTTTTACTCTATAGCCTTCTTCGCCACCGGCTTTAAATGTTGCGGTTTTGCCAGAAAGTGCAATTAATGTTGGTTCGGCCAAGACCGAAGCAAAGGACTCGCTCGCAAGAGCCTCTATTAAAGCAGATAGCCCATTGCTTCCACCAGAGTGCACCAGCCATCGGCCACCTAAGAGTTTCGTTCCTAGCACGCCGCTTTGCTTGGTCAGGTTTTCCGCTATTGCTGTAGTACTAGAAGCAAATGCAGGAAAAGCGCTTGCATCTCCGGAAACAAAACCATAATGCATTCCGTTAACATCTTTTCCATATGAAATGGCTCGCCAATTAATACCTAAACTTTTTGTTAAAGTTCTTGAAACCTCCGCTATTTTCACCTTCAACATTACTTGAGTTGCCGTTTGAATGAACAGTTTATTTATTATTTTTGCACTATTAACGAAACGTTCCGCAATATCTTGAACATCTGATGCAATTTCGGGAGATGGAACTCTTCCACGGAGAATTATAGAATCATCAATGGAAACTATCTCTACATCCGAATCTGGATACATTTTTGCAATGACATCTTTTATACGCCGAACAGGGTATACTACTCTTATTTGATAATCCACGATGACATTTCCTTGCTTATCGTGCACCACGAGGGAAGTAGTTCCAGGTGTAATTCCAGTTAAATATAAAGAAGTGTCGCTTAACATTTCAACATCAGCAACCGCGGGGTTGGAAATAAAAATCTCGCCAGCTTTTTTGTTTAATTTGATAAAATTTACTGAATTTACTTCAATTTCTTTTTCTTCTCCATAATGGCTATTGATAAAAATTTCTGATTGCTTATTTGTTTCTGCTTGTAAGGTATCATTTTTTTTATCTGCTACAGTACAGGTGGTATCACTAAAAGTTATGCAAACTGAGAGGATGAAACCAATTTCAGCGGATTTCTTTTTTTTCATATCACACTCTCCATACCACAAGAACATTACGCGCGAGTTAAATTCCCAAATTCATTTTTGATGCCGCAGGATTTACAAAATTTGCCATATTGGCTGGATTGATTCCAGCTTTATTCTTCATCAGGTTATTCATGCTATTGCCATTCATTTGGTTTATCGGACCTTTGTTGGTTGCTTTTATTCCATTATCATCAAATTGCACTTCATAGGATCGTAATCCGCGATATATTATGGCAGATTGCGTTTCGGGTATCGGCTCCTCGCCAATAACTTTTCCACGGATAATTTCATAATTGCAAGTTTTGTCATTCTTAATATTGTTAGTTTCATCTTTTTTGACCCGATCGTCTTTATTGTCTAGTGTAATCATACTTTTTGTCATCATGGATAACTTTGCATCCTCTAAAGCTTTTTGATTTTGAGCTTTAATCCAAGAATCTTGAGAACTGTCGCTACCTCTAACGATATTCAAAAAATATTTTTCTTGATCTTCTTTTTGCATCTGCTTTTTTTCTATGGTCTCTGCGGAATAACCGATATTAATAATGTTTTTCAGTAAAACGTCTTCCAATCTGTTATCGCTTCCTTCATCTTTAGTTTTTTTCACTTTGTCAGCAGCAATTTTCACCTCTTCCTTTATTTCCTCTGCCTGGTTACGCAGCGATAAAATAATTCCACCATGTCCTACTAGTCGTAGCATTTCCTCTACAATTTCTTCCTTAACTTCAAGAGTCACATTTTTGGGCGGCTGCAATCCAGTATCTGTGGTGGATTTATTGGCTAAATCGCTTTTTTTATTTTCAAATTTAGTAATCCCGTCAATAGCAAGAATCTTTAATGCACTATATTTATGAGATTTCACTTTGTCTTTACACTGCTCTATTATGAGAACATCCACTAAATCTTCAGGAGATAACATGCGGGAAGAGCTTGCAGATTTTTGATCAACGGAAAAAGTGACTGCCCTCATTCCTTTTTTAATAAATGAGAATGCCTTTTCTTCCTGTAGTTTCTTTTTTAGTTCTTCCTCTTCTTTTTTCTTTTTTTCTTCTGCCTTCTTTGGATCTTCACTCGTAAGCATGTGTATGGTTAATGGTACCCCGGCAAGAATATCTGAAGCAGCCCACATTTTCAGCGCATTATCATAATCTGATTTGTTATTTAAAGCTCTCCCTCGCCCATCCTTGGCAATAAAAGAAGGTTGGATCGCATCGTGCGGCCATTTTTTCCAGACCAGGTTCTTAAGCGTTATCGGAGAATCCTTTTTCAGGTCATGGGCAACAACAAGAATTTGATTCTCTCCTTTTTCTACTACCTTCTTTGCCACCAATGGGATGTCGGGCAAGACGAGTTCTTTTTTCTCTAAACTCTGCCGTTCAGAAGTTTGAGGCCATTTTAATTTGAACCATTTCACCGCTCCGGTAATTGCAAGAGCTACTCCAGCAGATATTATTATAGGGAGTATTTCTTTTTTGCCATTCATATCACCACCTAGTTACACAATTTTCAAAAATCACGCAAAAACCACCGAAAGCTATTGCTACTCCATAAGGTATTTCTTGTTTCATTGTGTTAAATGTATACTTTCTTAATGAAACAACTCTTTTATCAATCCTACTTAGCGAAGGTAAAACAAAACTTAACAAATGAGATTTGCCTCGTTTTCTGCTAAAGATATATAAAGAACTGATGATTTTTCGACGAACGAAAAAGATTTGCCGACTGAAAAAAAAATAAATAATTGCTAAAAATAATCCTCCGGCAGACAGACCAATCAAAAAAATCGATAAATTATTTTCGGCAAATAAAATTACTGGAACCAGTAGCTTCACATCTCCACCACCTATTAGGTTGAAATAATTTAAAAAAAGAGTAATAGCAAAAATCATAGTGGCTACCATTAATCCACCGCTGAAGTTACTTCCGGATATATTGCTTATGCAGGAAATAACATATAAGACTATCAACGCAATTATGTATTCGTTTTCTATTCGAAAAAATAAGAAGTCACTGACACTAATTATTAATAAAATTATCCCGAATAACATCCATATCAACAAAACGAACCCTCAACAACCTATATTTGATAAATTATTCAATTATTGATAAAAATTATGTTAATATTTTGCGTTTTATGCTCTGCACATTCAGATCATAAAAAAATAATTTTGTTTTCATATAAAATTATAATACCCTTAATATGATTGGTAATAGTATGGGGTACAAGATGCCTATGTTTTCCTTTAATAAATCATCCTATGAAAGTAGATTACTGAATTTGCTACAATCTAGCTTTTTTATGACTGCTCGCCGCAACAAAATTCTTGCAAAGTGGGCCGGAGGAAGATTGGGCTATAAAGATAGCGCTTTGAATAAATACATCAGAAACATAGTTTTCACTCATATAATGAAACCCAATGATAAAAAAATAATCAATAAGATTTTGTCGGACTTTAAAAAAGCTGATATAAAAATTACTGAAGAGGTTATTTATCAAAAAATCAAGGCAATTGAAGAAAGAATTAAAGCAAAGCAGAATCTAAAACATGTCGATTGATTTATCAATTAGTGATTCTATCGCAATCCTTACTCTAAATAATCCGGCTAAGTTGAATGTATTATCGTCTCATTTTATGAAGAAAATGCATGAAAAAATTCGTGATGTGGATCTGGTGGCAAATGTTTTAATAGTCACAGGATGCGCAAAAGCCTTTTCGGCCGGTGTAGATATTTCGGAAATGGAAGAGCATTCCAGCGAAAGCGCTCATCTCAAAAATTTTATTGACTCTGAGTGGGAATGCATTTTTCATGTAAAAATCCCAGTAATCGCCGCGGTTTCAGGTTATGCGCTGGGGGGAGGATTCGAATTAGCTTTGATGTGCGATATAATTATAGCAGCGGAAGGAGCACAGTTTGGTTTTCCTGAAATTAATCTTGGATTGATGCCCGGCATGGGAGGTACGCAGCTACTCGCCGGTATTGTTGGTCCTAAAATAGCTAGCGAAATTTTAATGTCTGGGGATTTTTTATCCGCTCCAGAAGCAAAAGCATTCAGGATCGTATCGCAAATAGTACGGAACGATGAACTGATGCCAAAAACTCTAGCGCTTGCTCGGAAAGTTTCACACAAGGCTCCCATGAGCCTGAGAATGATCAAAAATTCAATTCGCTTATCTCAAAATGTAGGCCTAAACCAAGGAATATGCACCGAAAGGCTGATGTTTCGATCCTTATTTTCTAATACCGATAAAAAAGAAAAAATAAAGGAATTCCTTAAAAAATGAGCAAATTATCAGGAAACTATTATCTTTTCAGTTGAGTTGCTGAATGCAGCTCACATTATCTGCATTTGTACTATAAATCCATCGTCACCTTCTGAAGAGATTCAAATGGTGCCGGACGTCGGAATCGAACCAACGACCTATTGATTACAAATCAATTGCTCTACCAGCTGAGCTAGTCCGGCCTGAAACGAAACTAAAGTATCAAAAAAAACCACGCCAGAAAAGTACCATACTAGAATAGCTTTTTCAGAAAAATACTTGATACTATTTTATAGTCCAGAAGCAATTTTTTCTTATAGCTAAAAAAATATAGCTTTTTCATATGAGCGGAAATATACTAATAGATTATATGTAATTTTGAAGATATGACAGAATTTATTTGTAATTCCTTGAAGGACACAAAAAATGCTGCGAAATATTTCTCTAGATTCGCCAAAGCAGGGCAATGCTTTGCTTTGTTTGGGAATTTAGGCTATGGGAAAACCACTTTTTCCAGATATTTGATTGAATCACTTAATAAATCAGTTGGAGCCGTTTTAAGTCCGACGTTCAGTTTAGTGCAGGTTTATGATTCTGAAGTTACAGAGATTTGGCATATAGATTGTTATCGACTAAAGTCTGCGGATGAGTTTTTTGAGCTTGGCATAGAGGAGGCTCTGCAAAATTGTATCACCATCATCGAATGGCCAGAAATAATTCTGCATTTACTTCCTGCCAGTGCAATAAAAATAATTTTCATTTGGGATGGAAAAACACGCAAGCTAATCCATGAATCTCTTTGTAGGAAGTAAAACATTTTTGGTGGGAGAGTATTCCGTTCTATTTGGAGGAAGCGCTATTATCCTAGTGACATTACCGGAATTTAAGCTTCAAGTCACGAAGGGAAAAACAAATTTAAAAGGAATAGACCAAGAATCCCCGGCTTATTGCTTTTATGAATTGCATGATTTCTGTAATTTCTCTATGGAATTCGTCGACCCACATAAGAAATCCGGAGGATTTGGCGCATCCAGTGCGCAATTTGTGATGCTGTATCAATTATGCTTGAAACTAACGCATCGACGATTTGATATAAATTTATTTTTGAGGGAATATCAGGACCTATCCCAGAAGAAAAATAGTATTAAACCGAGTGGAGCAGATTGCATTGCCCAATATTATAATCATCACATTTTCTTTAATGCTCAAACTAATGTGGTTGAAAAACTCGAGTGGAAGTTTCCACAGCTTGATTTTATCATCTTAAAAACCAAGCATAAAGTTGTGACTCACTTGCATTTGGAGAAATTAGTTCCATTTGATATTGAAAAATTGCAAAATCTGACCCTGAATGTAAAAAAAAGTTTTCTAAATAACGATGAGGAACTTCTGATAAAAAGCGTGCAGGGCTTTTTTGATTCTCTAAAAAAATACAACTTAGTTATCGACCAAAACATAGAAGCTGTTGACAAGCTTTTGAGGATAGATGGAATAAAAGCTGCAAAAGGGTGCGGAGCCATGGGAGCCGACACCATCATCGTAATTTTTGAAAAGCGAAAAAAAAACACCCTGCTTAACTTTTTACAGAGCGACGACGCCAACTTTTTCATCTGACTGCTTCCCGGACAAATAAAAAACACTGTGGATACCAACTGCACTAATGCTGCACTTCTTAGCCTACCCTTTGTAGAGTATTGTCTGACACATTCCTCAAAATGTAGTAGTCTCCATCTGAACAACTCGTATTTGGGAAAATGTTTTCCTTCTAAGAAATTTATTTATTGATGCTAGGATTTTACATGCTTCATGCTGAATCTGCAGTCCGTGGCCTTTGATGGTCTTCAAAACCAGCATTTTTTCTTCACCGATATTAACTGCTTTATACGGCATGCAAATGGATGCCGTATACTCTCCAACAACTTCTTTCCAATTGGAGAAAATTTCCAGGTAATCTGGTTTATGCGCATTTTTTTTAATTATATTCTGAGCTATGTCAGCAATGGCCATAGGAGATTGTAAATGATTCATTTTTCTTTTCCCCTTTCTTTGAATAACAAGTAATTACGTCTTTGCATTTTTTTCAAGACAGCTTCTGGAGGAGCCACCAAAATACATTCGGCACTCTCATCCCACACGAGTATATCATCTTTGGAATTCCCAGCATAGCTAAACCCCCTCTTTCCAAATACCGTAGTTAAAGTTCGTGCTTTCGCTCTTGCTCGCAGATTAATACGATCATTGCTAGCAAAAACTCCGTCAAAAACGCCCAAGTAATCTGCGACTTTACGAGCATACACGTGATTACAGGCAGTAGCCAAGAATATCTTATGCCCTTTCGTTTTTCTTTGTAGAATAAATTCCATTAGCTCCTTATTATAGTTTAGCCTCTTTGTATCCAAATCAACATGCTGAGCAAGTTTGTGCTTTAAGTGAGCCCGACCTCCTCGAGCTATCCAGAAAATCATCTTCAGCAGGTTGAAAAAACTGCGTTTCATATAAATTTTTGCTGCCACTAAAGTTACATCTTCCTCCAGAAGTGTTCCATCCAGATCGACGCAAAGCGGACGCATAACAGTCTCATGGTTGTCTGGCAACGCTCACCATAGCAGGACGTAACAGACGATCATTATAGGTATATCCGGTCTGAAATATTTTTATGATGGAACCAGCTTCTTGATCAGAACATTCCAGTTCACACATAGCTTGATGGATTTCCGGATTGAATGCATCACCTTCATTCACTTCCGTTTTGGAAATTCCGTGCTTCTTGAATATTGAGATTATTTCCTTTCTGCACAGGAGTATTCCCTCCAGAAGCGCTTTCAGATCAGCATTTGTTTCGATTTGTTCGCTAATGGAGGCAGAATTCTCCATAACTCTTTCAAAATTATCGACTACTGACAGCAGATCTCGTGCGAATTTAGTGTTAGAATATTTTACGGTTTCTTCTTTTTCTTTTTCCAACCTCTTTCTGAGATTTTCAGACTCGGCAGCCTTCCGCAAAAGATTATTTTTAAGAAACCCAACTTCTTCTTCCAGTTTCTTGATTTGCTCCTCAGGAGATATAGCCTCGACCTCAGCTTCTGGATTTTCGTTTACCTGATTATTCTCTTCATTCATATTAACCTCCACCGATCATTAACTAAAAATCCCAGCATAAGATACTATTAAAGAAAATACGATAACGCAACCACCTTATTGAGTTGGCCACTTCTGCCTAACAGGACGAGGGCGCCTGTTTTCATCAAGAGCCACCATCACAAATGTTCCCTTCACTGCATGTAGTTCTTCATTTTGACTTCTTCTTCTTATGGTTACGTACACATTCAGTGTTATTGAAGTGTTTCCAATTTTTTCGATTTCCGAATACACAGAAACTTCATCTCCAACAAAAATCGGGATATCAAATGTGACGTCTTTTATAGCTTTGGTCGCAATGCTGCCTTTGGCTAGTCTAGCAGCAATACTACCAGCGGCAATATCCATAAGCGATAGGATCCATCCGCCAAAAATATCTCCCCACGGATTGGTATCTGCGGGAACAGCAACAGTTCTGGAAATGAGAACTCTTTCTTTATCAGACATATTGTTTTCTTTCACATAGCTACACTTGAATATTCTTTATATTGCCTTTTAATCAAAAAGTCAACAAAAAAACATTACTCGATTTCAGAAAAAAGATATCGCAACACCTCCTTCGCTCCAAAAATCAAACTTTTATTAGAAATGAATTAATAGAAGGGGAACTCTTTAAAGTCAAGCAGGTTTTAGGGCAAAAAAGTAGTGGAAATC
>JAITBT010000036.1 GCA_031283445.1 Holosporaceae bacterium
CCTTGACATAATACCTCATACTTAATAAATACGTAACATATGTTATATCATTAACTGATAAATGTTACCTGAAATTTATCGTTAATCAGTAGTGAAAAATGGTATTATAGAGCGAATCAATGAAAATATCCAGAAACAATTCAAGAGTTTCTAGAGTCTCAAAAAGCCTATTGTGCAAAACATTTTGTTCTAGGTATCTCCAAAATTATCCTATGGGATTCAACTCTAGCGAGTAGGGAGGTGGTGGGAATATTTTAGCTTTCTGACTTCCACATGCATTGTTGTTTTGCCGACGCGCTTGCCCTACATCTTAAAACCTCTTCCACCAGAAAATTCAGCGTAATTTGAGAATTATTGCTCAGAATATTTTTGATAAACTCCCGTTCTATATCGCCTTGCTCTGACGATTCAGAGGTGCCTTCAAATGCTCCAGCTCAGTAGCTGAAAAATTTTTAGCCCAGAACAACGGTGGCAGATACTTTTTTCTTTACGAATCGCCATCAAAGATACATCTGTACTAGCAGACAGATTCTCTATGCTTTTTGTGAGATATTATCAATTTTTGATGCCATTAACAAATGTTAAAAATTAACACTTTAGAGCAATAGTTCCTATATTGGAGAAGCGATTTCGAAGAAGATAGACTATAATCCTTTCAGCAGTGTTCTCATGGGTCTGTGCTTCGGTGGTTGTTTTCGCTGGATGTGATTTTTTTTCGTCATTTCAGCTTTTACCTCTGCGATCGATTTACTGTATCCCAAAGCCACAAGCATGAAGTCTCTCCAGGCGATAGCTGGCAGCACTCCACCGGTAATTTTCTGATTCATCGGTGTATTATCGTCGTTGCCTGCCCATACTCCAACCGTCAATGTTTTGGAAAATCCGATGAAGCTAGCATCGCGGCTATCGTTACTGGTGCCAGTTTTGCCGTAGCAGGCAAATGGTAGTTTTGCTCTGCGGCCTGTTCCGCGCTCCATCAAAGCACTCATTATTGTTTTCATCTTTTCACAATTCTTAGAAGATATGACCCTCTTGTTCGGCCTAGAAGTAGCACGATACAAAATTTTACCTTTGGGATTTTTTATGCTGATAATTCCAAATGGAGACATTTTAATACCATTCAGCGTGGTCGCGCCATAGGCAGTAGTCATTTCCAGTAGATTCACACTGCTGGCTCCAAGTGCGGAGGCAAAATTTCGTCCGATCTCGCTGGCAATGCCTAATTGCTCTGCTTTATCCACAATGGCAGACATTCCAACTTTCTGAGCTAGTCTTATGGTGCAAGTATTAATAGATTTTACAAAAGCGTCCAATAGGCTCACACTGCCTACACTTTTGTAATGATAGTTTTTCGGCGACCAATTTCCGATCGTAATGGGCGCATCGCTTATGTGATCATGAACATCAAAGCCGTGCTCAAAAGCTGTCAGAAATACAAAATACTTGAATGCAGATCCAAAAGATCTCTGGGCAAGAGCTCTGTTATATTGGCTTGTGCTGTAGGTATGTCCTCCCACCATTACGCGTACCGCACCTGTTTTGTCAAGAGCTACCAGTGCCATCTGGTTAGCTCCATTTTTAAATCCGTACTCGTTCAGAGTTTTTCTTATTATATAGGTTGCATCTTTTTGGAGTTTAGAGTCCAGTGTTGTGCGTACGACCAGATCCTCATCACCAACACCTATCACTTCCTGAACTTGTTCCAGCGCCCAGTCCGTAAAGTATCGATTTTCGTCCATAGGAACGGAAAGTCGACTTAGTCTTTCTTTTTCTAGCAAAGCTTCTTTCATTTCATTGTCGGAAATATATCCAGCATCCACCATACAGGACAGAACCAATGCTGTTCTCTGATCGGATTTATCTATATTATAAAAAGGAGAATATGTAGTCGGCGATTTTAGAACACTGGCCAATTTAGCGGACTCGTATAGCGTTAGTTGTTGAGCTTTCTTTCCAAAAAATCGATAGGCTGCTGCATCTATGCCGTAGGCTCCGCCTCCAAAATAAACTCTATTGATATAAATCGATAATATTTGCTTCTTGGTAAATTTTTTTTCCATCCACAGAGCCAAAATAAGTTCCTGAACCTTCCGTTTAATGGATTTATTTTGCGATAAAAATAAATTTTTTGCTAATTGCTGTGTTATAGTTGATCCTCCTTGAACGATCCGTCGGTGAATAATATTCATCCACATAGCGCGGATAATTCCCCAAGCATCGACACCGCAATGCCTATAAAAACGTCGATCTTCAATTGCCATTATGGAATTTCCTATATATGAAGGCAGCTTGTCGATTTTAACGACGTTTCGGAATAAATCTCCGTATACAGCGATTGTTTTTCCATCATATGATTCAAATACAATACTAGCCCGTCGCCCTTTAGTTTCTAAATTATCAAGATTCGGCATATCATGTATTAAAAACAAAAAGACAAAAAATCCAATTACGATGGTAAATATTACACAAGAAATTATGAAACCATAAAGCCTCTTATGCTTTAGAGGAAATGACTTTCTTTTTTTGCGTGCCATCACGCATCCAGATTGACGACATTTAGTGCGTTTTCTTGTATAAAGTCTCGGCGGGGCTCGACGATTTCACCCATTAAAGTCGAAAAAATTTCATCTGCTTCTTCCAAATGTGAAAACTTCACCTGCATGAGTACTCGCGCCTGTGGATCTATAGTAGTTTCCCAAAGCTGCTCAGCATCCATCTCTCCGAGTCCTTTGTAGCGATTTATGGTTATACCTTTCCGGGCACTGATCATAAACTTATTAAAGAAATCTATAGGAGATTTTACGATAACAGAAGAATCTTTTGTTTTTAATTCTCCAAAACCATGCACAAATGAAGAAAAATGTTCCAACTCAGGAGCAAGATTTTGTATTTCTCGTAGATCGAAAATAGCCTTTGACACTTCGAATTTTTCAGTTACATTCCTTAATGTTTTACTAAAAATATAAAAATCATCTCTTCCTTCGATGCTCCATTCTCCGTGTTCAATACGCTCGAGGTGATTGCACATCTCCATATTTGATCGAGATGAATTTTGATGAAACCCAAGTAATAATAATGCTTCTAGTAAAACAGCATTGTTTATTTTATTATTTATGTGCGAAACTGTGTTTTTGATCTTTGCTGCTTTTGAAATAAAATTACGAATATCATGAGATGCGATAACTTCACCAGTAGACAATTTTAGTGACGCTGATGGTACGGCAGAATTCAGAAGATAATCTTCCAGAGCCTGTTCATCCCGAATATAAACTTGAGAAGGTCCACGTTTCACGCGATAAAGTGGAGGTCGGGCGATGTAAATATATCCTTTTTCAATCAAAGGCTTCATTTGTCGGAAGAAAAATGTCAGGAGTAACGTTCTAATATGACTTCCATCGACGTCGGCGTCCGTCATAATTATAATTTTATGATACCTAGCTTTTTCCACATTAAAATCTTCTCCGATCCCGGTCCCAAGAGCGGAAATTAGAGTACCGATTTCGGCGGAAGTGAGAATTTTATCGAAACGAGCTCGCTCCACATTAAGGATCTTTCCTTTCAGCGGCAAGATGGCCTGCGTACGCCGATCGCGCCCTTGTTTGGCACTCCCCCCTGCGCTGTCGCCCTCCACTATAAATACTTCGCTGCGCGCTGGATCCTTCTCCTGGCAATCTGCTAATTTTCCTGGCAATGATGAAATCTCTAGAGAATTTTTACGGCGGGTTAATTCTCGCGCTTTGCGCGCTGCTTCTCGCGCTGCTGTCGCCTCAATAATTTTGGCAGCGACTTTCCTAGCCTCCGCAGGTTTTTCCTCAAACCAAGTGGAAAGGGTATCTCCCATGATACCTTCGACGACGCTACGGACTTCAGATGATACTAACTTATCCTTAGTTTGGGACGAAAACTTAGGATTCGGAGCCTTTACGGATAAAATACAAGTCAATCCTTCGCGAGCATCATCGCCGGAAGGGATGACTTTTTCTTTCTTCATATTTTCCGCCAGGTATGCATTAACGGCACGGGTTAGTGCGTTCCGAAATCCAGCAAGGTGTGTTCCTCCATCAGACTGTGGAATATTATTAGTGTAGCACAACATAGTTTCGTGATAGCTATCAGTCCATTCCAGAATAACTTCAACGGTGATGCCTTCCTTTGTAGCACAAACATAAATGGGACTATCTATCAATGGATTTTTATTGCGATCCAGATATTTTATGAACTCCTTAAGACCACCTTCATAATATAGATCAGTAAGACGCGCCTCACTACCGGATCGTTCATCTTTTAATAATATATGAATGCCGGAATTTAGAAACGCCAATTCGCGCATTCGATGCTCTAAAGTCGCAAAAACAAACTCCGTCGTTTTGAAAATAAGTGTCGATGGCCAAAAGCGCACCAGTGTGCCTGTTTTCGATCCACCCTCATTAACAACTTTTAGCGGAGCATCCGCAACGCCATTGCAGAATCTCATAAAGTATTCTTTTCCTCCGCGCCAAATAGAGAGATCCAGACGATCCGAAAGCGCATTAACAACGGACACACCGACACCATGCAATCCTCCGGAAATTTTATATGAATTTTGATCGAATTTCCCACCAGCATGCAGTTGCGTCATAATGACTTGTGCCGCAGATACTCCTTCTTCCTGGTGCAAGTCTGTGGGAATTCCTCGACCATCATCCAGGACCGAAACAGAACCATCCGAATGTATAGTAATATGGATTAACTTGCAAAACCCGGCCAAAGACTCGTCGATAGCATTGTCTACTACTTCAAATACCATATGATGGAGCCCAGTTCCATCATCCGTGTCGCCGATATACATCCCAGGACGTTTTTTTACGGCATCCAATCCACGGAGTATTTTTATAGAATCCGCATTATAATCTTCTTTTTGATTCGTCATAAAAAATTCCCGTATAAACGTTCTTATTATATATATTTTTCAATCGGAAGTCGAATGTTTGCGAAAGCCTTTCTTTAGTCAAAAGAAAATCTGCAGTTTGTGATGTTTTGGATGCTCAGATGTTTTGGGACTTAACCTTCGACAATTGCCTTGAGATTTTATATTGCAGGCAGAATTGTGTAGGAGATTATGGAGGTGTTTAATTGTCATTTTAACCAAGATCCCGCCAATAGTCAAGATATTTTCTGTAGTTTGGCAGGTCACTCGCGAAGCTCGAGTCGATGGCGTGTCAGAGTCTCCCATTACCCTGGGTTTCAATCCCGCGGGCGGGGCAACATGCCCGCGTTGAAGTGTCATCTTGTGCGCGGCGCTTTTCAGCCGCGACGGCACCGATTTGGCAGTTATTCGTCGGTTGTAGGCTCTGCATTAGCCGCCACCACTGCCCTCAGCTGCTGCATTATGATTTCCTCGTTTGCCGAGTTCCTTAAAGCCGTAGGTGAGACTTCGGTTAGTTGCGAGCCAGTGCCCGTTTTTACACTTGTCAATCTCGGGCATTCCGCCAGACAGTCGTCCGCAAGTTGAGTAACACCCGGAGGCAACTCTAATTCGCTCAGGTCCGTACGGCCAAACGTCCAGTCCCGAATAGCTGTCACCCGCGAGCCATTTTCGAAGGTCACCTGTTCTAGATCGTAGCAATTAGCGAAACATCTAGCGTATATAATTTCGACTGATCCTGGAATTTTGATCGCGGTTAAACCCGATTCGCGAAACGCATTGCTTCCCAGTTCACGCAATCTTGCCGGTTGCTCAAATTCGACTACTTTTAAATTTCTGCACTGTAGGAAAGCGAGCGGACCAATGGTTTCCACGGAGCCAGGTATTTTCACGGTCCTTAATCCGCTACCGTCGAATGCTGCGGTCCCTATCAATCTGATACTGCTCACGGGTAAAAACACGACCCATCCGAGGTAATTCGCATCCCTAAAACTCAGACTTTTGATTTTTTCGACCGTGTGCGGTATTAGCAAGGTCAGCTGCTCAGCTTCCGGAACCTCACCTTTGCCAAGGCGCTGTTTCAAGTCAGCACCCCACCAGAAGGTCAGCAGTTCGTTCGGCTGCTTTTCGTCGTACCACCTCTCTGCGTTGCGGTCGTACTTCTGCTCACTGCGGGTACGCAATACGGAGTCAGTCCCTGGTGCAACCACAGTCCCCGACCCTAGTTTGTCGAACGGATTATCCGGACAGTGCGGTAAGTAGGTCCAGCCTTGGGTGCAGGTCGGCTCCCCCCGTGGCGCAGGCGCCTGTGAGTCCGCTACCGCTGGTTGCTTTGGTTGCGGTTCGGTCTGATCTAGCGCCTCGCCAGGTTCTTGGCCGCCGGACGGCAGTGATTCATCCGTAACGTCAGCCGGGCGTGCCTCCGCGGAGCTGTCGCAATTTGGTGCGAACGCGCCCGCGTTCTCGGCGTCTCCCCCGTCCGGGTTCGCCATCGTCTTTGGCAGTGCCTCAGTCGGTGCCCTTTTGTCCGGGCGTCTGCGCTGTGCCAAGGCCGTTTGTCGGCTCCGTTGCGCGAAGCGCCGTCGTCATCGGAGTGCGTTTATCTCTACCTCTTACATTTGGCCTCCTTCCACGCATACCATCTGCGTCTTAGGAGCCGCACAGCAGCAATGCAGCCATCAGTGTCAGTATTTTCTTCATTGTTCCTTTTCCTTTACATGTTTTTTTCTGTTAGTAAACATTTGTAGCTGCTTCTTTTAACCAAGATCCCGCCAATAGTCAAGATATTTTTTTGTAGATTTGTAGATTTTAGATGGGTAGGGAGAGCATGATGGCCTTGCAGTCCTTCCCCACCCTTTCGTTTCCCAATTTTCTATCAGTTACAGACACGATCGCGAGGCGGAGCCTTCCTCCCTGCACTACCAGGCCAGAGGATGACCGTACAGTTATTTTGGTGTTCTCCACTCGAGAGCCCCCGAATGCGTCCTCGTCTGCTTTCGTGAGTCGAGAGTTAGGTCCAAACTGCACGTATTTCAAGTCACGGCAGGGAGCCAGGGATTAGAAGGTATAAGTGATTGAAGAAGTGGGCTTAGATGGTTAGAGCTGGCAAATGATAAGCGTGGAGGGGGTAAGATTCGAACTTACGTAGACTCTCGTCGGCAGATTTACAGTCTGCTGCCATTAACCACTCGGCCACCCCTCCCAAAGACGGCATTATATATTATGTTCGCAACGAAATACATATTTATTTTGCTTTCTCTCTGGTAGTGCAGGAACTTTTTTTACTCCGAATATTCACCTCAAGACCCGCTGTGACTCCAAGCTTAAGTTTCAATCAAGTATCCAATTCGGAATAGGTTTTGTTTTTCTGTCATCTAACAAGCACGCCTGGATCTTTCCTATTCAGCACAGGGTTTCACACCACCCTGTTTATCTTGTTCCGACCGCGAAAAGGGGTCCCTTCACCGCGCCGAGGTATCATCTCTCAAGAATCGACCGAAAACAAGATGTATTTCGCCTTAAGCTCTATTACATATCAAGTTACTTTTTGCATTATCTAAAAAACTTCTGGTCTTTTTTGGAAAAGCATTCCCTATTTCTATAGCCACTTTCTAGATAATCTTATTCTATAGTAAAATACAGTGTTTTTTATATTCTTTTAGCACTATCTCCGGTCCGGCTATTCCATGAAGCAGATCTCTATCGCCTAGTTGGGAGCAGTATAGCTCTGGTATTAGGTTGCTTACGTTGCGATATCGGCGCAACATTTGTTCAAAAGAATCTTCTCCGCGACAGTACGTTTCTATCACTCTTCTATAGAAAAGGCCGGCTAATTCGCTGCAAAATACTCTGGTTGTGTTTTCTTCGTTATTTCGTCCTTTCACTGCCCGTACTAGTTCGCTAAGGGTACCGAGCCCTTCATATGACCTTCCGATATGTTCTTCGTAAAATTGTCTTGAAAGTTCCGATTGAATATTCAGATATACATGGCGTTGATATACGCTTCCATCATAATTCGCTAGCCAACCAATAAAGGGTAACAATAGCGCACATGGCCCTCCCCCCCGTAGAACCATTGTGGCTGTTCCACTGGCTTCTATTGTGAACGCTCTCAACACACTTTTCCCTCCGCCAGCTAATCTTATATCATTCCCATAACAAAGTTCTAATGCTTCCCGCATGTAGTTTCCAGCTTCTTCCGGTATGGTGCAGTTCTGTCCTTTATTTTCTTCATTCGGGGTCTTTTTTAATATCAGTTCATGAACCCATCTGGGGTATTCCAAAACAGCTAGCGCTGAATGACTATATCCCAGCGGATTCGGTATGCTGTTTCCATCTGAAAATTTACGTATTACTCCCCCGACAATCCCGTTTGCTGCACAATTCAGCATATCTCCATTTCTTACCGTCACATCCCCTCCAAGCTCTTGGATCCTAATCTCCGGAATTGTATTCCCAGTGAAATCTGGTCTCGTGGCTCTGCATTGATTTGTGCTGAGAGCTATAGATAAAAAAACAAACACATTTTGGACTATTATATTCATATCCATTATCCTTTTGTTAATTTCGTCAATTTGACGATAAAACTTTTAATAAAAGGTAAAGAATAAAGAAAAATAATAAAAAATAAATTTTTATATTTTATTCTACCGAGGGCAAAGGATTTTTCTAGTGTTTTTGTTGTTTTAAAGAAGACATCACTAGGCCACAGCTAATCGTAAATGTAATCATAGAGCTTCCACCGTAGGATAGAAAAGGTAATGGTATGCCAACAATAGGAAGAATCCCGATTACCATGGCTATATTCACAAAAACATGAAGGTACAGCAACACACCTAGTCCACAGCATAAAAGTTTAGAGAATCTACTTCTGGATTCATTCGCTGCCCAGAAAAAATAGTAACAAATGATTAGAAATAAAAAAATAATCAGAACACTTCCAACAAATCCGAATTCCTCTGCGATCGTTGTAAAGATAAAATCTGTATTCTTTTCCGGAAGAAAGTTCAATTTACTCTGGGTTCCCTGCAAAAAGCCTCGTCCCCATATGTGCCCGGAGCCGATTGCTATCTTCGATTGCAGGATATGATATCCTGCTCCTAGAGGATCTTTATCCGGATAGAAGAACGTTAAGACTCTATTTTTTTGATAATCATGAAGAAAAAACCATCCGAATGGACATAGTATAAAGCATGAAACCAGAGCAGTTGCGAAAATCTTTAACGGGAATCCGGATAAAAATATAATTCCTACCCCGGTACCGATCAATATACAAGCCGTTCCCAGATCTGGTTGCCGAAATACTAATACGGCTGGAAATAATGTGAGAAAAATAGGCAAAATATGTGATTTTAGCTTCAAAACTTCTGGAGCAGATAATAGTGAATAATACCTAACTAATGTCAAAATTATGGCTAATTTCATTAATTCTGATGGTTGAAGTATGAAAAAATACAGATCTATCCAACGCTGTGCCCCTAATTTTGTAACTCCTAATAAATCCACGATAATTAGTAAAATAAAAGCAAAAATGTAAAGCAAGTAGGCATAGTTATTCCAAAGTCTAAAGTCCATTCTATAGACACATCCCATTAAAATAATGCTCAAAACAATCCTTACTATGTGCCGCTGCAGATGTCCTTCCAGCTGTCCCCCAGCGACACTATATTGCCCCAGGAAACTTATGAATAATAAAAGGAACAGTAAGATAAACAAAATCTTGGACTCATTAGGGAAAAAGTGCTTCATTTTTTCATCAACTTATCAAATATTTTGCGAGCTATGGGAGCAGCCACGGCCGCACCACTGCCTCCATGCTCTACCATGACCGCTACCAAATATCGGGGATTTTCACCAGGAGCGCATCCCACAAAAAAAGCATGATCCCGTAATTCCCATAGCAGACGTTTTTGATCTATTCCAACTTCCGTTGATTTGATTTTCTTAACTTGTGAAGAACCTGTTTTACCGGAAATGCCATAAGCCACATGACACGAGTTTGCTGCTGTTCCCGAAGTACAAACCTGAAATAGCCCCTCTTTTATGATTTTCACGCATTCATTCTTAATTGGTATTTGGGTTTTATTTTTTTTCTTACCCTTGATCAAAGTTGGGGAAAAATCATAGTTTCCAGTATAAATTTTTCCGATCATGACCGCTGATTGCATTAATGTTGCCAAAATCGACCCCTGGCCAATACTGATGATCATAGTTTCATACGGTTTCCAGGACGTTCCGTATCTCAAAAATTTCCATTTCCTGGATGGAAGTAGTCCAATATTTTCGTTGGGCAGTTCGATGCCGGTTTCGGTTCCAAACCCAAGTTCTTTAGCGTATTTTACGATGGTATCTATTCCTATTTTTTTTGCAACTTCAAAAAAATAGCAATCGCAAGAAAGCCTCAAGGCATCAAAAATATTTACATTACCATGTCCCCATCTATTCCAACAATGGAATACGTGATCTTCCAGTTTTACGCCTCCGGAACAAAAGATTTTGTCTTTTGGGGATATAATGCCTTCACTCAGAGCAGCGAATGCTATAACTATTTTAAAAATTGATCCTGGTGGATAGGAACAGCCAACAGCGCGGTTCATCAGAGGAAAAAGCGGATTATTTACAATAGATTGCCATTGAGCCTGCGTCATTTGATGGGAAATAAGATTTGGATCAAATCCCGGAAATGATACCATAGCCAAAACTTCGCCATTGGATATGTCTAAAACGACACAAGCTCCAGCTTTTTCTTGAGCTAGAAGGTCATAAACAAACTTTTGAAGTTGCGAATCAATGCTTATGGTGACATCATTTCCATCCACAGGTGCTTGTGAAGTAATGATTCTAACTTTTTTCCCTATGGAATTCACTTCAATCTGTAAATTCCCGACCTTCCCGGTTAATTGATCATCCAAAATAGCTTCTACTCCTGTTTTCCCGGAAGGAATTCGCATATTATCTGTGTTTTTCGATATATGCCCAACGACGTGGCAGAACTCCATTGGCATTGAATAATCTCGAACATATATATTTTCCACGGATATGCCGTTTAATCGGAATAAAATCATTGATAATTTAGAATACTCTTCCCAAGATAAATCCTCTTTTATTACAATAAAGGAAGCTCTTTTCTTCCTCAGCTTAGCAATACGAGACTCCTCTTTGCTATCTAAATTAATACATTGTTTCAAAAGATTTATATTTTTAAGGAAGACCTGCTCATTGCATTGTTCCATTACCAATTTGTAGCGGCATATATTGCCGGCAATCGTTTTTCCGTCTGAAGTTATAATCCGCCCACGCTTTGGTAAAATCGGCAGTATCCTAATTCTATTTTTATTGGACAGTAGCACATATTTTTCAGCATCGCCTATCTGCAGCCAATATAGATTAAGTATCAATAAAATTCCCAAAAATAACATCAAACTAAAGATGATTTTAGTTCGAAATTTTATGCTGCTTCTCAAGTTATTCTTGTCAAACATCATATATATCTTTTACGGCGACGCATGTAAAATAATAAACTGCATATATTAGTAATGACCATGATATTTGTGTACAATGAGAAAGAATGTCATAGTTGTATCCTAAAAAGTTTATTAAAATAAACATCAATAACTTGGAACAACATAAAAATAAGAAAAGATATCCAATATTAATTTTAAAATTTTGAAAAGCCAGCTTGCATTTGTGCGTGAGAAAATAGAAAATCGCAAATGTTACACAGCTAATTCCTACAAAAGCAGATGAATATATATCCCAAAAAATGGAAATCAAAAATATCGTCGGATAGTTTATATATTTTTTTCTACAAAAGTTGGAAACAAAAATCAAAGAAAACATTGCCCCAAAAGCTAGATTAGTAAAAAAAAGATATACCAATAAGAAAAAAACAAATACCTTCACTTGTTCGCTTATGTTTTGTATCTGCATGTCTATTCTTTTTTCAATACAATAACATATTTTAAAGAGTTAAAATTAACGAAAGGGCGTACCATGTTTTTTTCTCCGTCTTTAGTAATTTTCCCAATGGAAATATTTTCACAGATTCCGTATCCGGACGTTCTAACTTCGTCTCCCTCGTTAATGGCAATATCCTCATGGATTGTATATATAAATAATCTATTGGAATTACCTCCGATCATTATGGCATTAACCTGCTGTTCTCCTATTTTTACTGGTATGCAGGAATTTATGTCGGTAATCAACAGAACTCGGCTCCAGTCATCATGCACTTCGATGATTCTGCCTATTAAACCATTTGAATTCTTTACTACATCATCTATTTTTACTCCATTTGTCTTGCCAACGTTTAATATAAAAGCTTGGGTAAAGTCGTTTGAAAATATGCTAACAACCCTGGCTGCTACCACAGAGAAATTTATGGTTTTTTTCAATGATAGTAGCGTTCTGAATTCTTCATTTTCCTGTCGTAAATGTTTCAGACTTTCAATTTCTTCAGACAGTTCAATATTTTTATTATGCAAATCTATCAAAGTGCCATCTATATCATGTGACATAAAATAATAGAAATTTAAACAATTTCTTTCGAGATAATTTCCATATTGGTCGTACGCGACCTTTAAGGAATTCATGAAAAAGCTACACTTTTTCGAAAAGTAATTACCTATTTCTGTGTGAAAAAAAACAATTCCACCAAGGCTAGAAACTACACCATAAACTATTTTTCTCCTTCTAAAACGCCTAAAAAGAGTAAAAGAACTTCTCTCTCCTGCTATCTTTTTCCGCATTTATATAGGACTCATTTTGTCTCTATCAGTAAGCTCTCAGCAAAACTTTTTTCATCATGTCTAATTCTTCTAAAGTTTTTCCAGTGCCAATGGCAACGCATAGAAGTGCATCGTCTGCTACTGAAACCGGCAGACCTGTTTTAGCCTGAAGTAATTCATTTAGCCTAGACAATAGAGAACCGCCGCCTGTCATAATGATTCCCTTATCCACAATGTCTGCTGACAACTCTGGAGGAGTGTTTTCGAGTGCAAATTTCACGGCTTCTACCACGGCAGCAACCGGTTCAGACAAACTTTCTACAATTTGACGTTCGGTGATTTTTATTTCTTTTGGAACTCCTCTTACAAGATCTCTCCCTTTGATGGACATAGAACGTCCATCTCCATCAGTTGAGTCAGTAGCTGCTCCTATTTCTTTTTTAATTCTTTCGGCGGTTGTATCCCCTATCAGTAGATTATGGCTTTTCCTTATATAATTTATGATGGCTTCATCCATTTTATCTCCGCCAACTCTTACGGAATTTCCGTAAACAATGCCGCCCAGAGATAAAACCGCCACTTCCGTCGTTCCGCCGCCTATATCTACCACCATTGATCCTGTCGGTTCCGTAACCGGAAGACCGGCTCCGATAGCCGCAGCCATAGGTTCTTCGATCAAAAATACTCTACGCGCACCAGCTCCTTCCGCTGACTCCTGTATAGCTCTTCTTTCAACAGCTGTAGCTCCTCTTGGAATGCAAATAACTATCTGAGGACTGACAAAACTTTTTCTATTATGCACCTTTCGTATAAAGTATTTTATCATTTCTTCAGCTACATCAAAGTCTGCAATTACTCCGTCCTTCAACGGGCGAATTGCAGTTATGTTTCCCGGAGTTCTTCCCACCATGAGCTTTGCTTCTTCTCCAATAGCAAGAACACGCCTTTTGCCACCGTCATCCGCAATAGCCACAACCGATGGCTCATCTAAAACTACACCTTTTCCCTTCACATAGACCAAAGTATTAGCCGTGCCAAGATCAATGCCTATGTCTGAAGAGACCAGCCCCCGTAAATACGAAAACATGAAATAACTCCATTTCTGTCTCTATTCAATTTGAAGATATAGTTTTTTTTCCCGTCTCTCAAGAAAAGATTTACTCTCAAAAAGTTAATATCTTATAATTCATTCTCTCGTATATTATAGGCGGTAATTTCGGTAGGTTTTTTTATGAAGCGGTTTTTACTTATCCTAATGAATTTTGGGATTTTAGCCTTTTCAACTTACGGGGTTGATAGCGGTTCCAGTGAATCTGTCGTGAGAGATCTTTCTGGAGAGGCGGCCTTTCCGTTACTATTTTTTCCTGATGGTGTAGATTCCGATCGGTGGAAGATTCCATCAGATGGTATTTTCGTTATGAGGAAGGGAAGTCAGTTAGAAAGGAACATATCTCTACAAGATTCTTGTGATATAGTCGCTAAACGATTAGCAGGGCTTTATTTTGATTCCGAAGATCCAAGTCAAGTTGAGTATGCTGAATCTATAAGTAAAAGTTGGGAAAAACTCAACGATAGCTTACTTAAGATATTGACCTGGAGCGCTAAGTACATAGCTCCTTTGCTATTGCAAAGTGAAGCGACAACGCTATTTTATCCCTTTGGTGGTCCAGATATAGCTTATACATTGGCTCTTTTCCCCCAGATGAATAATTATATACTTGTTGGACTCGAACCAATTGGAACTTTCGATAATATAAAAAAAACTATTAAGAATTCTGCGACTCTAGCGGCTTTACGACGGTCTCTTTCTTCTTATTTTAAAAAAGGGTATTTTATCACATCTGAAATGATGACTCAGCTTTCCAATAAGAACATTAGGGGAGCTTTATACATAATATTAGTTGGGTTAGCTCGGAATAACTGTACAGTTACCCAAGTCACAGATATATCGATTGATCCTGATGGAAATGAAGTCCCTCGGCAAAAAGGCATGCCTGATGGCGTGAAAATTACATTTAATCCACCAGGAAGTATGGCGCAAAAAAGCGTATACTACATTAGAGCGAACCTTATTGATTCCAACAAAAAATTATTTTATCTAATGAATTTTGTAAAACATACGCGCTTCGTGACCCTAATAAAAAGCGCATCCTATGTTTTGCATGATGTAAGCGCTTCACAGATAAGAAATTTTCTTTTAGGATTTTCCGCCGCGGTGCTACAGGATGATACCGGCATACCATTTTCCTATTTTAGCACGGGATGGGAAGTGTATCCGTACGGATCCTATAAAAATCCGGCGCTTCGTATATTTATGGGATATCTTCAACGGGATCTGCGCAATTTTTTTGCAACTCGGAACCCTTTGGAATTACCGTTTATGATCGGATATGGATTTAATCAAGATCACTCCTGCTTAATTTTAGCGGTTTCACTGAAAAAATCAAAAAATTAATTTAAATTAAGAATATTCTTGAAAAGCCTTATTTCAAAAAGCAGGCAGATGCTGTAAAAGATCATAAGTTTTAGATTGCGCATAGATATTACTTGAATTAGAATACGTTCTGATTTATGGAGATATTATATGGAAAAAAGCGTAGTTCGTGTGTTTTTGCTTGCCTCTGTTTTTATAGTCGGAGGATGCGCTCGGAATATTTCTTCGTCTACATATGATGCTCAAACATTGGGAGACGCCTCCTCCACGTACTCCTGTACTATCATTAAAGTGCGCAAAGTCCATGTAGAAGAAGGAGAGCGCCTGGAAGACAACAAAACTGGTGGTATCATCGGGGCACTCGCCGGAGGCGCAGTAGGGAATGCGGTCGGCGAAGGTCGGGGTCGAACCGTTGCTTCGGTTGCTGGCGCTCTGGCCGGTGCGACAGCTGGAGCATATGCTGAGAAAACTTTGAAGACGCAGGATGCTTTCGAATATGTAGTTGAGCTATCATCAGGCGCAATGAAGACAATAGTACAGGGTACGGATGTGGTTCTAGCTCCGGGACAAGCTGCATTGCTAATCGTAAGCTCGAATGGCCGCTCTCGACTCGTAGCGCGCTAGTCTTGTCGTGCATGAAATTCTTCTTGCAAGTGAGAAAAGTATTGAGTATGCCGCGAATACGCTGATGCGAGGGGGCCTCGTGGTTTTCCCGACGGAGACTGTTTATGGTCTTGGCGGAAATGCTTGCGACGACCATGCTGTTACACAAATCTTTTCGTATAAGGGTAGACCTCACACCAAGGCGCTGGGCGTTTGCTATGCTAGTCTGGATGACGCTCGGGTTGATGTTGAAGTTAACGAACTGGCATATGCCCTTGCGAAGAAATTTTTGCCCGGGCCCCTCACGTTGATCCTTAAACGATTGTCGGATTCCAGATTATCTGCATTGTGTTCTGCAGGAAAAGAGACGGTGGGCGTGAGGATACCGTCGAACGAAACGGCATTGAAATTGTTGGCAATGCTATCTTTTCCGCTAGCAGCGCCTAGTGCGAATAAGTCCACTTCTCCAAGTCCCGTAACGGCTGCGCAAGCTTCCGAAAGTTTGAAGGATAATGAAGATTTAGTTGTTTTAGATGATGGCGCTTGTCCCATAGGTATTGAATCTACTATTGTGGATGTACTTAACAAAAAAATTATTCGGCTTAGTGCTATAAAAGAGGATGAAATAAACAGTGTATTTCAAGAATATTAAAGCTATTGGGCTAAAGCTCGTTTTTTTTGTTTTATCTCATCATGTACTAATTTAATGGCTCAGGAACGTAGGTACAACGCGGAGGGTGGGCTAGATTGAGATGTTGTTTATGTTATAAATCTCATTCGCTGCCCGGAACGCCTTGCCTGGATGAAGAAACAGCTGGGTAAATTTTGAATAAAATTCCGAATATTTAGAGCAGTTGATGGGTATGGAATTAAAATTATGAACACGAAAACTGGAGTGATAGAAGATAATAGGTAATTCCATAAGAATTGTGATAAGAATGCTGAATATTTAGTACAAAGTTGGTGTACGTCATTTATATATAAACCGCCCACAGGTCGAGCTTTGTGCTGCGGGGAGTTAGGGTGCGCCCTCAGTCATCTGAAAATATATGAGGGTATTGTCAAGAACAAATATAAAAGTGTCTTATTTTTTGAGATTGTCCTATAAAAATCTATTGATATCTTTATAGGACAATCCCGTTAAACTTCTATTTTTATTTGCATGTTTTTCTGAAATTTCAACGCACCGTTACGCTATACCGGAATCACTTAGCATTTACTGCAGCCATAGTAGCGAATTCAAGTGTTTTGTATTGATGAGCTATGTTGCGAACTTTATTTTTTAACCAATCCCAAAAGTATTCTATAGGATTG
>JAITBT010000022.1 GCA_031283445.1 Holosporaceae bacterium
ATCTGCTTTATAATCCTCGTTTACCTGAGTAATTAGAGCATAATGCACCATATTATTTTTCAGTGCATAGTTATAGAGCTCAGCTCCTCCTATTATCCAAAAATCATTGCATTTTGATATAATTTCCCCGAAAGATCTAAAAATACAGACACCCAAAACAGATTCCATAGTTCGGGAAATGATGCAATTTTCCCTGCCCTTTAGGGGGCTACCTAAAGCGAAAAATGTATTTTTCCCCATCACTACCACGCTGTTAATGGTTTTTTTATGGAAAAATCTTCTATCTTCAGAAAAACTCCACGGAATTTGTTCATTTTTAGATATTCCCCAATGGGCATCCACTATCGCTATCAATTTGATCATTTTCCCAGAGCAGCAGCTAGAAATTCTTGACGCAAAGAATTTTTTAATTCCCCAGAAAAATATCGAGTGACGAGCTTAACCCCAGGCTTTTTCACTCCGCGATGCGCTATGCAAAAATGTTCCGCCTCCAAATATATCCCTATTCCTTTGGGAGCCAGAACAACATCCAAAGCTTTTCCTATTTCGATCGTCATTCGTTCCTGAAGTTGCAGGCGATGGGCAAAACAGTCGACGAGGCGCGCTAATTTACTTGCTCCGATAATTTTTCCATCGGGAAGATATCCGACAGTTGCAATTCCCACGATGGGTACCAAATGATGCTCGCAATGTGATTCAAATGGAATGTTTTTTAAAATCACAAGATCGTTCATATCCGAACTATAGAGCTCACCAGCAATTTCTATCGCATCTACATTATAACCGGAAAAAAACTCACAATAGGATTCTGCTACACGTTTTGGTGTTCTGTTTATTTCGCCATTATCAGGATCAATTTCCCGCATAATTGCTTCGATGTAAGTTTCTATTTCCATATATTTATCCGATATCAAAATACTTTATTATACACATTGCCAGTAGCTATTGCCAATTTAAAATCAATTCTGCTCCTATTGCTGATTAAATCACGCTTATATTTCGTACATAAATTATTGACTTCATATGACGCTTATGCTATACAACGGCATTGAAAAGATTGATGATAGGATAAAGAGGTTTGATATGAGTAGGGTTTGTCCGATTTCGGGTAAGGCTGTTTTGTTCGGAAATAAGGTGAGCCATGCAAATAACAAAACAAAGCGCCGATTTCTACCAAATCTGCAGAATATATCGTTCTTGAGTGATATCTTAGGGATGAGAATAAAAGTTCGAGTTTCAGCACATGCTATCCGTTCAGTTGAAAAAAACGGTGGTCTAGATAGTTATCTTGCCAATACCTGTACTCGCCAATTGGCACCACGCCTACGACGCTTGAAAAGATTATTGGCCCAGAAGATTGCTTAGTTTTTTACTAGCTATTAGCGCTTTCTCAAAGGATTCTTCGGGCGAGTCTGTGGTTGTATCAAGAATGATGTAATCTTCCGTGCAGATCAGAGGTGCATTTTCCCGCGATCTGTCATTTTCATCTCTGGTCTTCAGACTTTCGTAGATTTCTTTGAATGTAATATTAGGATTAAATTGTTTCAGAGATTCAAATCGTCGCTTCGCACGCTCCCCCAGATCAGCTGTAATAAATATTTTACAGTCGGCATCTGGTGCGACTACTGTTCCAATATCTCTCCCATCCAGGACTGCTCCTTTATACTCTGCTCCCGGGTTTGCCATGAATGCACGTTGCATTTCCGTCAGAATAGTTCGAACTTCCGGCGACTTCGCTACTTCGGATGCTCGAATACCAATTTCGGTGGATCTTAATAATTTTTCCGGTGTCTCTTTTGTTAGCTTCAACAGATCATTGATAGCTGTTCCTCTTAAAGATTCAATGTTTTTATATGCTACAAGGCGATATAGCAATCCGGTATCTAGGTATGCAAATTCCCAATAATCCGCTAACCGCTGCGCTATTGTTCCCTTACCACTACCCGATGGACCGTCTATGGCGATTACCGGCTTCATACTTCTATTTTCTCTAGGCCGATTTCGAGATCTTTCCCATCTAATCGGATACCGGTAAACAGTAACAAAGGAGCCGATAAACAGATAGAGGAAAAAGTACCGAATACTAATCCAAATAATATGGGAAAGCAAAAATCAAAAATAACTTTGCCCCCGAAAAAACATAGAGCCAGCAGTGATAATACCGTTGTCAGCGATGTTAATACTGTTCTTGATAGCGTTTCATTCATGGCTTTATTCAAAATTTCAGCTACACTCAGGTCCCTGTAGGCCCGCATATTCTCTCGAATGCGATCATAAATGACGACCGTATCGTGAATGGAGTAACAAGCCGTCATTAGCAGAGCCACAATAGCATTTACGTTGAATTCAAAATAATGGCAGATGGAATACAGCCCCATTAAAACTATACAATCATGTGCCAGCGCGACAATACCACAGAGGGCGAATTGCCACTCGAATCGAATCCAGATGTACGTCAAGATAGCCAGCAATGAAATGATTACGGCCAATGCCGCATTGTGAACCAGCTCACTTCCTACTTTTGGACCAATCCTTTCGACTTTTCTATATTCTACTTCTTGACCTATGCAGGATTTTACTTTCTCCAAAGACACATTTCGCTCTAATTGATTTTCTCCGGAACTAGGAATTCTTATCAATACGTCATTTTTAGAGCCGAATTCCTGCAGGTAGACCTCTCCTATATCTAGTTTTGTCAGTTTTTCTCTTAGCTCTCCGATATTTACCTCCTGCGATGATCGAACTTCCAATACGAATCCTCCGCGAAAATCAATGCCAAAATTTAATCCCTGAAAAAGGAAAGCCAGTATACTTACCAGCGTTACTACAATTGAAAATGCATATGTATATCGTCTATGAGCGATAAAATTGATTTTCGTATCATGGGGTATTAGCTTATAGATTTCCATAATTTTGATCCTTTCTTACATGGGTATGGAAATGCGATACTTAAGTTTCATAAGAATCGTAACTACATATCTTGTTAACGTCGTAGATGTGAAAAAAGAAATGATCGTGCCCAGGATTGTGGTTATGGCAAATCCTTTCACAGGCCCGGTACCAAATTGATACAAGCACATCATCCCAATTATCGTATTGAGATTCGTATCTACTATAGATGTCATGGCTAGATCATATCCGGCCTCTACTGCTTTCATCCATTTCTCTCCTTTTCGAATATACTCTTTAATTCGTTCATTGATTAGTACGTTGGCATCCACAGCCATGCCCACGGTCAATGCGATTCCCGCGATGCCGGGGAGTGTTAATGTTGCCTGTAGACAAGATAGCCCTGCTATCAGAAGAATTAAATTGGCCATTACAGCGATATCCGCTATCAAGCCAAAGGAGGAGTACCACAAGAACATAAATACCAGTACAAAAAGACCCGAGAGAAGTGTAGCCATAATCCCCGAATGGATGGAGTCGGCCCCCAAATCCGGACCAACCGTTTTCTCTTCTATGACTGTAAGAGGTGCTGGCAGAGCCCCAGCACGTAGCAAAAGTGCCAAGTCTCGAGCTTTCTCCAAAGAGAAATCACCTGTAATTCGGCCGGAACCGCCCGTAATAGGCGTCTGGATTACCGGAGCGCTTATAATCTCATTATCTAATATTATGGCGAACCTTTTTCCCACATTCTCTCTAGTAGCTTCTCCAAACTTTTTGGCTCCTATTTTGTTAAACTTGAAGCTGACCTCGGGGCGATTATATTCGTCATATCCCAATCCCGCATCTGTCAAAGTTTCACCACCGACCAAGATGTGCTTTTTAACAGCAATAAATTTTCCGCTTTCCGGAGATTCAAAATAGATGCTCCCAACTGGTGCAACTGCTTTTTTTCGATCCATTACTTCTGGTGCATTTTCATCCACCAACCGGAATGTCATTTTCGCGGTGCGCCCCAGAAGTGCTTTGACATGAGAAGGATCCTGCAATCCTGGGATCTGCAGCAAGATCCGATCATTACCTTGCCTTTGGATACTAGCTTCGCGGGTACCGGTCTCATCAACTCTCTTTCGAACAATTTCTATAGATCGATCCACCGCATCAGATTCCCGCCGTTGAAGGATCCCAGGCATGGGCGTCAGAGTCACATGCGTACCAGTTATTTCAACCTTAAAATCAGGATCAATCATCCCCAGGACAATCTTTGCTTTACCAATTTTAGTCGAATCTTTCAGATCAAACTCTACCTGCTCCTGCTCTCGCGCTATCGCTTTAGGAAAATTTGGCGCATACGGAATCGCTTCTTTTCGCAATGCATTTCTAGCAGCGTCTAGGACTTGATTGAGATAATCGGCTCGGACGCTTATAAGATCCACTTCTAAGAGGATATGCGCACCTCCCCGCAGATCAAGCCCTAAATTCACTTTCTGATCCGGAAGCCAGCTGGGAAACATATTTAAAAAGCGTTGGGGTAGAATATTAGGCAGTGCGAATACCAGACCCAGCGCACATATAAAGATCACCAACATTTCTTTCCATTTAGGGAAATTCATTGCGCCTCTCCAAACTTATTTTTTGTTAGGTATACTTTTTTTTGTTGTTGTTTTTCTATCAACCATACTCTCAGAATTAGGTGTCTCCTGTTCTGTATTTCCCAATTCAGATTTTTTTTCTAATACCTCTGTGATCGAATTTTTCAGTATCCGAACATTAACATTTTCGGCAACTTCCAGAGAAACTTCTTTCTCGCTGATGATTTTATGAACAGTTCCTATGATTCCACTCGTTGTTAGGATTTTATCTCCCTTTTTTACAGAATTCACAAGATCCCGCCTTTTTGCTTCTCGCTTCTGCTGAGGACGCATAATAAGAAAATAAAATACTAATATCATTAATACAATGGGCGTAAGAGATCCCAGGAAGCTAGGTTGTTGAGCATGAGTTGCTGTCGGTGTTGTTGCTACCTGTGCAGGCATGTTACTCTCCTTTTAGATATTCGGAAGGATTCACTGGTTTTTTATCCTTTAGTATCTCAAAATGCAACTGCGGTTCCGTCACGTCTCCGGACATCCCTACAGTTCCAATAGTATCACCTTGATTAAGGTGTACCCCTTTTTGAATTTTTATACTATCCAAATGAGCATAGGATGTTATTAATCCATTATCATGCTTAATGATAATAGTATTTCCAAACTCTGCCAGCTTATTGCCAGCGTATATAACATCACCGGCGGCGGATGCCCTTACAGGTGATCCGAGGGGCGCACCTATGTTTATGCCATCGTTAGAGACCCCATCTTTGATATCCCCAAACCTCGATAGTATTTCTCCATCTACAGGATGATTCATCTTGCTGGAAGCCGAAAGCGGTTTCAGCTTAGAAGCTGAAGCTAGACCTGAAGTAATCCGAGGTGTCGATAGTACTCTTTCCTGATCAGTGGCTGTTGCCGAAGGTTTCAGAGGTTTCACAGTTTTTTTCTCTGTATTCATCACGTCAGAGAATTTTTCACCTAGATCTCTATCTAAGTCGTTTTTTTTTACTTCCCTAATCGGAGGAACTTTATTTTCTTCCTGTGACGCAGCCCCTTCCTCTGGAAGCCGGAGGATTTGACCATCTTTCACAATATAGGGATATTTAATACCATTAATTTTGGCCAAATTAATCGGATCTATATTGTATTTAAGAGCCACATCAAACAATGTTTCTCCATTGGAGACTCGGTGTATGGATCCAGACCCGCGCCCGTCGATGCCGGAATACCCTTGATCTTCATCGATTTTTATATCAATCGGCGAAAACCGATCCCTTTCGCATCCCACCAGGAGTAGTAATGCAACGCCCAAGTATAATATACTACGCATTTGACGCAAATAACTCCTCCAACTTAGTCATATATTCTGGAAATTCCTGTCTGCATTGAAGTGGAGTTATAGTAACATAATTTTCTTTCTCCACAAGTACAGCATCAGAGTTCGTTTCCTCTTTTCTTTTATGAGTGGCATGTATCCAATAATATGGTTTATCGACAGGATCGCTTCTTCTATAAACTTTCCACGTGACCTCCAATCGCCCCTGCCTGGCGATTTTAACACCTCGCGTCTCTCCAAACGAAGCATCTGGAAAATTAACATTCATGCAAACATGCTCTGGCCAGCTAATCGACATTAATTTTTTAATAATCATTGGAAGAAAATGATCTATTAATGGGAATTTAGTTGGACTTTCACTCTCAAAGTGCTGACTGATCGCTATGGCTTTAATGCCCTGGGAAGCCGCCGCAAAAGCTGCACCAATAGTCCCAGAGACTCCTATAAAATCAGCAATATTTGCGCCATGGTTTATTCCGGATAAAATCAAATCTGGTTTTTTATCGCTCAGGATCTGCCCAAGAGCAACAAAAACACTATCGGCCGGAGTTCCGGAGACAGAAAATTTCCGTGGAGAAATTTCATTAATTCTCAGAATCGAATCGAATGTGACGGAGAACCCTTTTCCGCTCTGACCAATTTCTGGAGCAACCACCCAAACATCTGGCGTTATCGAGTTCGCTATACGCTCCAGGGCTCTAATCCCATGAGAATTAATACTATCGTCATTGACGATCAAAATTCGCAGCCCAGACAACGTCGTCTTACCAACCATTTTTACTTAGTTCCTTCAAGCCATACATATACGGCGCTAGCACATCCGGGATCTTTACTTTTCCATTCGCAAGCTGGTAGTTCTCTAAAATAGCCGCTATGGTTCTACCGATAGCCAGTCCTGATCCATTTAATGTTGAAACAAAATTCCGTTCGGATACCCCATTATACCGCGTACGCATTCTCCGCGCCTGAAATTGTCCGCACAGAGAGCAGCTAGAGATCTCACGATAAGTATTACTACTTGGCATCCATACTTCCAAGTCATAAGTTTTTTCCGCGGAGAAACCCATATCTCCAGTCGATAACAACATTACGCGATAAGATAGTCCCAATTTCTTCAAAATACTCTCAGCGGCTTCCGTCATGCGCTCTAATTCATACTCTCCTTTTTTAGGATGTATAATACTCACCAATTCTACTTTGGAAAACTGATGATTACGAATCATGCCCCGGGTGTCTCGGCCAGCAGCACCAGCTTCAGATCGAAAGCATGGGGAATAAGCCGTCAATCGGATCGGCAAATCCTCCAATGGTATAATCATCTCCCTAACCATATTTGTAAGTGGCACCTCGGCGGTAGGAATAAGCCATCTACCATCAACCGTAACAAATAAATCTTTAGAAAACTTCGGCAGCTGCCCTGTACTGTATAGACATTCTGCATTTACTAAAAACGGAACACTAATTTCTGTATAACCGAATTCGCGGGTATGCGTATCCAACATGAAATTCTTCAAGGCTCGTTCCAAGTTGGAAATCTGATCTCGCAAGATCGTAAATCTGCTGCCAGAAATTTTTACCGCTGTCTGAAAATCTATCATGCCCAGGGATTCCCCGATGTCATAGTGCGGTTTCGGCTGAAAATCAAACTGCGGATGTTTACCAACCGTCCGCATACAGACATTGGTCTTTTCGTCTGCGCCGATTGGAACGTCCGCCAAGGGTATATTTGGAATGGTTAACAAAAGGTCTTCCAATTCACCGGCCAGAACAGACTCTTTCTTTTCTAATGTCGGAATAATCAATTTTAAATTTGCCGATTCTTGCTCCAGCGTGGATGTATCTACTCCCTTCTCGCGTCCATTTGCAACTAAAAGCGAAATTTCATTGCGTCTAGATTGCAACCTCTGCAATTCAGTCATTACTTCTCTTTTTTCGGAATCTAGATTCAAGATAACAGAAGACATAGGACGAAAATTCCTATTTATCAACGCTTTATCAAAAGACTCCGGATTCTCAACTATTCGTTTTAGATCATACATAATACACCATTTAATGTAGGGTACCACATTTTACTTTAGAAGCATATATTCTTTAGAGATTTCGCCATTAATATTAGCACTTCACCTATCTTCTTATATTAGAGTATATTAATTATTAGTTCTCTGTTAATAATATGTAAATAATAGGGAATAATATGGATTTTTTTATTGATCTAGAGAATTTCTTATTAAAAAAACGAGTACCTGTAAAACATTTTATACTCATATGTATATTATTATTATTTTCTTTTTTCTCCATAGTTATTGGAGCTGCTGAAGGAAATTATTATTCAATAATCAGCATTCTTGTGGCTGGATTCCTATGCTTATTGTTTTCCAGGGAAACTAGAAAAATGCACGATCACAATCACGTAATTGCTTACCAAAAAAGCATAGCGACTGCCGGTTTTGATGCATCATTATTTGCATTTTTCATATTCTCGCGAAATGGCAAATGTGTCTTTATAAATAGAGTTGCGCAGAACTTATTTCCTGGGTTAAAAATAAGAACCATCGAAGATTTTATATTTTCTTTTGGAAAATATCCCAAGGTAGTGGAAGCCATCCGCAGTCTCCAAGTAGTCGCAGAAAATATGAGGCAATCCCATGTCGACGTCCCCATAAAACTTCTAGCGGACAAACTGGCTCTCTGGAGAATAGCTATTGCTCCTATCCCGGAGCACAATGGATTTACAGGATGGACAATTATGGACCTCACTCCTTCCACTTCCAAGATCGAATCTCTGGAAACAAACAGTATTTTTTTATTGAATATCATCAATAACTCTACGGTTGGGTATTTCTGCCTAAACGAAGACGACGAAATAGCATTTTGTAATAAGATTTTTTCTTCATGGCTAAAAGAAACCGAAGATATTTTAGATAGCCCATTCAGTAGATATGTGATCAAGGGAAAAAGCGAGAATCTTCCCAACGGTGATAGCAGCGGAAAGCTTACAGGCTCGTTGCCGGCTAGGATTACGCTTAGATCAAGTGATGAGAGCGAGATTGAGGTTATTGTAAAGCATATTCTACAGCAAGATGATGGCAATAGAGTCTATTTGGCGACGAGGGATCTGCAACAGAAGGATGACATCGTTCAGGCTTTAGGGAAAACGAAATTATACTTTGAATACATATTCGAAGATGCTCCCGTGGGCATCGCAATCACCACCGGTGCTGAAACCATCAGCGCAAGCAATCGCACTTTCCAAAAGATTGCCGGTCGCAGTAGCGAAAATAGCACATCTTTTCTGGATTATGTTCTAGAAGAAGAGAGAGGATTTGTGGGAGAAAAGCTATATAATCTGTTGGCAGATATACATAAATCAATTACGCCATTTGAAATTCACTTTAGAGCACAAGAAAGAAACACAATTATGGTTTACGTCACCAAAATTGACGAGGCTGAACGCACTAAAGACAATGATGGTCTGGTAATGTATTTTATTGACATTACTGAAAGAAAAGAGTTACAGCAGCAATTTGTGCAGTCCCAAAAGATGCAGGCAGTGGGTCAATTGGCGGGAGGTGTCGCCCACGACTTCAACAACTTACTTACGGCCATGATAGGATACTGCGATCTACTGCTGGAGAAATATTTGCCTTCGGATCAATCTTTCAGTGATGTTATGCAGATAAAGCAAAACGCCAACCGAGCGTCGAATTTGGTTCGCCAATTGTTGGCTTTTTCGCGTCAGCAGACTCTGCAACCAAAAATAGCAGGTGTTATGGATATGCTCAATGAGCTATCCGCCCTACTAAAGCGTCTGCTTGGAGCAAACATTGAATTAAAAGTTACTCATGGAAAAAATATCGGATTTATAAAAGTAGATCAAATACAGTTTGAACAAGTAATAATAAACCTTGCTGTTAATGCTAGAGACGCTATGAAAGAAGGAGGAACGTTAACTATTCGGACGTCATTTTATTCTACGTTGGAGGCGAAATTTCTGCACGGAGGAACAATGCCACCTGGAGATTATGTTCTGATAGAGGTGCTTGATAATGGATGCGGCATTGAGAAAAAAAATTTGAACAGGATTTTTGATCCATTCTTTTCATCGAAAGAAAAGGGGCACGGAACAGGACTGGGGCTTTCCACAGTTTATGGAATAGTCAATCAAACAGGTGGATTTATTTCTGTAGAAAGCGAAATTGGAAGCGGAACAAAATTTAGCCTTTACTTTCCTGTTATTGTTCCCCCGGAGCAGCTTTTGGATGAAGCGGAAGGAAAATCCAAGGAAAATAAAGTGCAGGATCTAACCGGTGAAGGAACTATTCTATTGGTGGAGGACGAGGACGCTGTCAGGCTATTCAGTACACGAGCACTCCGGGAAAAGGGATATCGTGTAATAGAATCCTCTTCCGGAGAAGAGGCCCTAGAAATCATAAATAAAAGGACGGATAATATTGATTTAATTATAACGGATGTTGTTATGCCTAAAATGGATGGCCCGACTTTAGTAAAACATATCCGCGACCATAATCTAAATATCAAGGTTGTTTTCATATCTGGATATACTGAGGATAATTTCAAAGGCTCTCTGGAAAACGACGATCTCGTACATTTTTTACACAAGCCATTCAACTTGAAGGAGCTCGCCTCTAAAGTAAAAGAAGTAATGGGTACGACTAAATCTAGCTCTTCCTCTGGGCTCAGAACTTGAAAAAGTTTAGATAATTCTATTTCAATTTTTCTCGAGCTATTTTTCTTTTCACAGGATTACCTTCTCAGTTTCGTCAGTTAGCGTTCCAGCCAGCCTTTAAGTAAGCAATACAACAGTTCTCTGGGCTTCAAAAGCCCACTTCGGATACATCTGGTACTAGATATTGTGCAGCTCGAAGTCCATGTACCCTCTATATAGAGCTGCTCCAATCTTTATCATCGTCGCTGCCATCATTATTAGTACTTTTTTCGTTTCTTGCTTTTCTTTTATCGCTACTTTTTAACAAAAACTTTATCTTACATTAAGATGTTTTTTAGGTCAGATTTTTTGATATAAAAGCGTTGATTTATTAGTATTTATTATTTAAATTGAGTGCGTAGAGCGTGGAAATAGGTTAGTTTTTAAATCTCGGTGGCCTAGTTTTAAAAAGGGAGCTGTCTCTGTGTGGATTGTGGTTCACATATATGGCGCCCACCTGAGATCTGACCACCAGTGCAGATCATGACGACGATTTCTAGGCTCTATAGCTTCAGATCACTTACATAGTTATCAGGAATGGGCTGATATGGCTCTCGTCTGAAAGCAACTACTTTAGTATTATAGAAGCATGGAATATAAAAGAGATAGTTACACACCTAGTATCGCATTTCTACCATATGCGTGCGCGTTTTTGTCTTTTAGAGCGCTTACATAGCACTTTTCACAAAGCAGATACTTTTCATATTTGAAAAGAGGCTAAAGTTATTTTATGGCTAATTCATTTCGAAAAGAGAGATATCCACTCTTCTGGTGGGCCCGGTAAGATTTGAACTTACGACTACTCCGTTATGAGCGGAGGGCTCTAACCGCTGAACTACAGGCCCATGCTGATTAAGATACGCACCTGCACTAATAAGTCAATAGGCCTTTCCTAATTTTTCAAGCATTTAGTAGGAAAATTATACAAATAATTTCCAGCAATTTTAAATCTCATCTGCTTTCGAGATTGCAAAAAATATTGATTTTAGTAAAAAGGAATAATATCATCAATAAGTTAGTGTAGCAAGAGGCTGTGTTATGAGTGGGTATAAAAGTATTGTGTTTTTGTTGATAGTTTTAGTTATAAATGTTTCTAAAGCATCTGTAGATTTTGAATACGAAGAAAAAAACGAAGAAGATCGCTTGCTAAATGAATGGATTGACGAAATAGTAAAAAAGTCGGGAGTAGAAACCAATTTCGGTTTCGAGGGAGAATTGAACGTCACGGCGCTCTACATAAAGCAAGATCAGGATACCGGGTATGACCAAACGGTTGTTTCTTCGCAAGGTGATATAGCTATGAGGTACCGGAAAAAGTGCGACCAGTTCGGCTTTGGTGGAGAGATAATAGCCAAGGCCGATTCTGGAATAATTAGAGCTGGTGATACGGTTGTTCGGTCATCTTTCCTGTTTTGGGAGGGAGATAAATTTGGAACGCTGAAGCTTGGTTATACCGACACAGCAGCGAATTCATTTAGTATCTGCGGCGATAAAGTCCTGGTGGGGTATACAGGTGCCGGAAGTGGTAATTTGCCGGCGTTTTATAATGCGTCCGCTGGCGCAATTATGGGAACAGGTTTTACATTTGATGATGGAAAAGCTGCAAAAATTGTTTGGTTATCCCCAATTATCGCTGGATGGTCCGCAGGGGTGTCTTTTACACCAGATAGCCGCAGACGCGGCTTGTTTAAAACAACACACAACAATGGTGACGGGCTTTCGGACAAAGCGGACTTTGCTAATAAAAGTATAGCGTATTCCAAAAACATCATCACTGGTGGTTTGACCTACGCATTCGGAGATCCAGATCAGTTGAATGCTGAGATCTCGGCAAGCCTATGGACAGGGAAAGGTGTTGCCGGAAAAGGAGTGGTTGCTGAAGTGCGTGATGTACTGGCCTATAACGTAGGGGCTATGATTTGCTATAAAAATCTGAAGGCGTCTTTGGGTTATACTTATAATGGGAAATCTTTGCAGGCCAAAAAACAAGCGACAGATGAATTGAATGAGTTCGACCCCAACAGAAATTATGCTCTGACTGATCCCCGAGTGGGCCTGTTGCCAGGAGCAGATGCAGGTGAAATCTATTCGGTAGGTCTGGCTTATAAATGGAAAAGGATGAATATGTCTTTAGGTTATTTCAAATCCGAAGTTGCATTTTCGAAGAAACAGAAAGCAACAGCTGATGTGGTTACGATGGCCGTAGAGTATACATTCAATAGAAGTCTTAGAATGTATTGTGAGTATAATTACATCTCTACGGAGACATGCGCGCAGGCCCAAGCCTACAATAGTGCCTGCGGTTTGTCGACGACGGGGAAAAATAAAGCAAATGCATATATGATTGGATGTAAGATCAATTTGTAGTTGGCCCAATGCAGAAACTTAAGGTAGAATACTTCGAGTAGAAAGGATATCAGGAGGTCGGGTGGAGGTTACAAGCGTGTTGTGGTCAATGCCCTTTCTTGGTATTATTTTTTCGATGTCCTGTTTCCCATTGTTGTGTCCGCGACTGTGGAGTCGGTGTGCTGGCTATGTGCCGCTGTTTTGGATATCCGTATATGTGTTGGCCGTCGGTGGCTTTTTGGGGGTGGCTCATGTTATTCCTGCGATTTGTGAACCGATAATTACGGATTATTTGCCATTTATAATTTTGATTTCTGCTCTGTACATTGTTTCTGGGGGGATTTTTATTAGTTTTTCTCGGGGACATGGCCCAATTTTTAATACGGCATATTTATTTGTGGGAAGTATTATCGCCGGCTGGATTGGAACGACGGGTGCAGCGGCTCTGCTAATTCGACCGTTCCTACGAGCCAACCAGGGACGCAAATACACAGTACATCTCATGGTCTTTTTTATATTTCTGGTGGCTAATGTTGGAGGAGCAGCTACTCCTCTGGGCGATCCACCATTATTTATTGGATTTCTCAAAGGGGTAGATTTTTTTTGGTTTATTAGGCACCTGTTTCCAATTCTATTTGGTACAATCACGGTTTTATGCGGAATATTTTTCCTCCTGGATCTTATACTATTCCGGCTGGATTTGGGAATTACCTACGAAAGAAGTGAAGGTCCCTTTCTCCAAATCCAAGGCATGGGAAATGTTATTCTGATCGTCATGATTTTGTTGGTCGTCATTTTTTGCAATTTCGATGGTGCGTTTATCCTGTATGGTGAGAGATTTTCTTATGCATCCATACTGAGAAATACTCTTCTTGCTATTATCTCTTTGGTTTCATTGAAAATTACACCGACAGAAATAAGAAGAAAAAATGATTTCTCTTTTGCCCCTATAAGAGAGATAGCTGAACTATTTGCCGGAATTTTTATTACGGTTGCGCCAATTATAGATATGTTGCACCGCGGTCCAAATGGGGAGTTTGGATGGATATTCGAATGGATAGCTCCTGGAGGAGAATTCTTGGCGAGCCGGTGCTTCTGGGCTAGTGGAATATTATCTGCCATTCTGGATAATGCCCCGACATTTTTAATCTTCTTTCACTTAACGTCCGGAGATCCACATGTCCTGATGACGTTGAAATCAAACATTCTGATGGCTTTTTCTATATCGACGGTGTTTATGGGAGCCTTAACATACATCGGGAACGCTCCGAATTTAATAGTTAAATCGATATCTGTTAATCATGGAGTCAGGGTACCATCGTTCATGGGATATATGAAATGGTCCTGTCTGATATTGTTGCCAATTTTTGTTGTAATCTCACAATTTTTAAAATAAGCGATCCCAAATGATGCAGCACATACCAGTTTTAGAGAAAGAAATGTTAGCTCTGCTGTCTCCTCAAAATGATGGAGTTTATTTTGATGGGACGCTAGGTGGAGGAGGGTATACAAAAGCGATTCTAGAAGCCGCCAATTGTAGAGTTATTGCATGTGATCGAGATCCTACTGTAAAAATAATTGCCGAGGAACTCAAAACTAATTACTCAGAAAGATTTAGTTTTTTCCATGCTAAATTTAGTGATATTAAATCGATTATTAAGTCACCGTTAGATGGAATTGTTCTGGATTTAGGTGTTTCAAATTTTCAATTGACAGATCCTTCCAGAGGATTTTCGTTTAATCTGTCGGGACCAATTAATATGAGTATGGGACTTTGCACGGAAACAGCGTTGGATGTTATTCGGAATTACTCGGAGAAAGATTTGGCTGATATAATCTATACCTTAGGGGAAGAGCATTTTTCTCGTCGAATAGCAAAGAATATAAAATTGAATCTGGGAAAAATAAATAATACGCAGGATCTAGCTTATATAATTCGCTCTTGCGTGAGAAAAACAAGGAAAATAGACTCTGCCACCAAAACATTTCAAGCTTTGAGAATTTTCGTAAATGATGAATTAGAAGAATTGAAGAAAATTTTACAATGCTCCATTAATTTACTGAATCCAAATGGAAAGATAGTAATCCTAAGTTTTCATTCGCTAGAGGATCGCATAGTAAAATTTTTTTTCCGAGAGCTGGCTTCGAAAGGAAGTCTGTTTAAACTACTGACCAAGAGGCCAATAACACCTACGTCGGAAGAAATTCATTCCAATCCCAAGTCCAGATCTGCTAAACTCCGTGGAATTACTATGGTATGTTGATATGTCTGCGGTATTGTGGAAATGATAACCAAGAAATCATCTATACTTTTTACTTTTTTGATCTTTATCTTTGGCTCATGGTTATTTTACCTAAAATATACCGTTATTTCCATCGAAGAGAGGATACGTAGTGCCAAAAAAGAATTAGCTATAGAAAAAAAAAATCATCATATACTAAAGGCAGAATGGAAAACATTAACATCACCGGATAGAATACAACACTTGGCAGCGAAGCATTTAAACATGCATCAAATGAAGCCGGAGCAACTACGAGAATTTGATCCAGCGATATTTCATTCAGAAAAAAGCAAATATAAGCAAACCAAAAGATTGTCGAAATTAGTAGATGAGATTATTTCATCTAAAGGCCCGGATTAATGTACAGGGGCTATGGGAATAATTTGTATTCCTTATCGACCAGATCTCTAAAAATTGCAAAACAAAGAATATTGTTCACTATCAGTGTTTTTTTGATCCTATTTTTTTTGCTTATTGCTCGACTTGCGCAGGTGATGATTATTAATAATAAAGATAGAGAGCGGTATCTGGAATTTACACCGCCAGTAATTTCACGCGCCGATATTCTGGATCGCAATGGTGTAATTATAGCAACGAGTTTACCAACGGTGTCTTTATATGCATGTCCGCACGAAATAATAAATGTTGAAGAATCTGCAGAAAAAATAGTGACCACATTAAAAGATCTAAACAAAGCAGACATAATTAAAAAATTATCCTCAGGAAAAAAATTTTTATGGATAAAGAGAAATTTATCGCCGACGCAAGAACAAGCTGTTTTGAATTTGGGTATCCCGGGGATGCATTTTCTAAAAACCGAGCGCCGTGTTTACCCAGATAAAAATCTTCTAGCACATGTCATCGGTGGTACGGATGTGGATAATGTCGGAATTGCTGGAATTGAGAAAGTTTTTGATGCACCACTGCGCGAATCCTCTCATCCAATTGAGCTGTCGTTAGATATAAAAGTTCAACATGCTGTTCGATATGAATTGCAGAAAAGTATCGAGAAATTTAGTGCGCTCGGTGGAGCAGCGGTTGTTATGAAAATATCGACAGGAGAAATAATAGCTCTTGTTTCTCTACCGGATTTTGACCCTAATCAAAATTCGAATCCAAAAGCGAAAGAACGTTTCAATATGATAACTTCGTCGGCAATTGAACCTGGATCCTCTGCTAAAATTTTTAACACTGCTATGGCGCTGGAATCCGGGCGGATCACACCCTTTACTATGTTTGATGCAAGATTCCCTCTGAAAATAGGAAAATTTACCGTTCATGATTTTAAAGGGCTAGGAAAGTTTCTTTCAGTGGAAGAGATTTTAAAATATTCATCCAATATAGGTTCTGCAAAAATCGCTTTAGAAATAGGACGAACCGCTCAAAAAGAATTTTTCGAAAAAATAGGATTATGTGATAGTGTTCCATGCGAATTATCGGAAACGCAATATCCTATTTATCCAGCCATCTGGACCGATATTAGTTCCGTCACCATATCTTATGGACATGGATTCGCTCTGAGTCCTCTGCACATAATTATGGCAGTGTCGGGAATCTTGAATGATGGAATTCTAAATAATCCAACGCTACTAAAGCATGAAAATCCACCGGCAGGGCGAAGAATTGTCTCCCAACGAACATCTAATATAATGAAAGCGCTAATGCGCCTAAACGTAACGGAGGGAAGCAATAAATTTGCAGACGTTCCTGGGTATTTTGTAGGTGGAAAATCCGGAACAGCAGAAAAGCAGAAGCATGGTAAATACTTAAAGAATGCCAATTATACAGGATTTATCGCAGCACTTCCCATGAAGGAGCCCCAATATTGTATCTATGTGATATTAGATGAACCGAAAGCGACTGCTCAAACTGCAGGATATCGGACTGCTGGCTGGAATGTTGCACCCACTGTAGCTGAGATCATAAAAAGAATAGGACCACTATTGAGAATAATAATAACGACGTATAAAGAACCAGACTGGGAAAATATTATGAGGAGGCAATTTTGAAAAAATTACGAGAACTTTTAGCTAGGGATCATCTTTATGGAGAAAGAATTGTGGTGGATCTTTGCGATAATTCAGAGCAAGCTGTTGCCGGAAGTATGTTTGGTGCATTGAGCAAAGATGTGGAAAATAGAAAAATTCACATAGACATGGCCATCGCGCGGGGAGCGCAGTATATTCTCCAGGAGGGTGAAAATAATTACACTAAAATAGAAAACGGTGTTTTATTTTTTTTCATTAAAAACGTTCGTGCCGAATGGGCTTGCATTGTGTCGAAATTTTTTACAAGCAGCTTCGAAAATACAGTGGCCATTACGGGCACAAATGGAAAAAGCTCAACACTGGATATTTTGAGACAAATCTGGATAGGTCAAGGAATAAAAGCTGCTAGCATCGGAACTTTGGGGGTAATTACAAAGGAAGGCTGCGAAGAATTGCCACATCAAATGACCTCTCCGGATTGCCTTGAATTAAATAAGATTTTGTGGCGATTATGCCAAAATGGCATTAAAAATGTCGCTCTAGAGGCTACGAGCCACGGGATAGCACAACATCGTGTAGATGAAATTGGATTTGATATATGCGCTTTTACAAATTTTACGCAGGATCATCTTGATTATCATAAAACATTCGAAAATTATTGGAATTCTAAAGCAAGATTGTTTTCAGAGTTGGCTGTTAACCGTGCTGTTTTTGTGGTTAATGACGACGATTTATACGCGGAAAAGATCCGTGAAATTGCCAGACATCGCGGTATAAAATGTGTTGGGTATGGATATAACTCTAGCGATGTAAAAATTATTGAAGTAAGTTCAGAAAAGCTGCGACAAAGTGTAAAAGTTTCTTTTGGAGGGAGAGAGTTTTCATATATTCTTCCTCTCCCTGGTGTTTTCCAGGTACATAATTCTTTATGCGCTGCTACGATTTCTTATTTTTCCGGAATAGATATGGAAAAAATCTTAGAAAGGTTGCAGCAATTGCGGCCGATCCGCGGTCGGCTGGAGCTAGTTTGTATGTTTAGATCGGCGCATATATATATAGATTATGCGCATACTCCAGATGCTCTACGGAATGCAATTTTATCTTTGAGAAATTACACAAGAAATAGAATTATTACGGTCTTTGGGTGTGGAGGGAATCGCGATCCACAGAAGCGAATATTAATGGGAGAAATCGCCGAAAAATTTTCTGATATTGTAATTATAAGCGATGATAATCCAAGGAATGAAGATCCGGAGCTGATTAGAAAAATGATTTTGGCCGGATGTCCTCATGCAATTGAGATAGCCGATAGAAAAATAGCTATTGAATTCGCGATGGAAATGCTATCTGATGGCGATACACTATTGATTGCTGGAAAGGGGCATGAAACCAATCAACAGGTAGGAAAAGAGTTGCTGGAATTTAGTGATAAAGAAGTTGTATTAAAGAAAGCGAAAATAGAAAAATGACTTTTTCTAAATATGAATTATCAGAAATTTTTGACCAAACCATCACGGAAGATATAAACGATATTTGTGTAAATTCGAACGTGATTAAAGAAAAAAATTTATTTATTGCCCTGAATGGAAAACAAACCGATGGACATAATTTTATTTGTCAGGCTATAAATAATGGCGCCGCCGTTGTTATTTCGGAGAAAGATGTCCCGCAGGTAGAGTTTAGTAGGATAATTAAAGTGAAATCTTCCATTGAAGCTTTACGAAAATTAGCCAAATACAATATTGATAAATCCGATGCTAAATATATAGGAGTCACCGGCAGTGTTGGTAAGACTCTAACCAAGGATTTAATTTATCATATTCTTTCTAATCAGTCGAAACTGCGAAATAAAATCTATGCAACGCGAAAAAATTTTAACAGTCAAATAGGACTTCCTATATGTGCTGCAACGATGCCTAGAAACACCGAATATGGTATTTTCGAAATGGGCATGAGTGCTTTTGGAGAGATCAATAAATTGATAACCATAGTTCAGCCATCAGTTTCTATCATATCCAGAGTTTGCGAAGCCCATCTAGAATTTTTCGATTCCATTTGGGACATTGCTAAAGCGAAATCGGAGATCTTTAAAACCGAAAAAAAGCAGGAAGCAGCGATTATTCCCGCCGATTCCCCATACACTGATTTTTTTAAACAAGAAGCAATTGCCTGTGGAATTAAGAATGTTTTTACATTTTGCTCGCCCAATGCCGATGCAAAAGTTCTCGAATACCATTGTGTTGACGATCATTCAAGAATTGTTGCTGATATTCTGGGAAAAAAAGTAAAATATTTAATCTATGGCAATAATATTTCATTGATTAATAATAGTATATCTTCTCTTTTGGGGGCTCATATTATCTCTGGAATATCTCTGCAGAATCTCGCGGATGTGCTAGAGTCTTTCGAAGCACCTCCCGGTCGTGGTGGGATTATTTATCTAGAAAACAGGAATATTACCCTAATAGATGATTCCTATAATGCTTGTCCGACTTCTGTGAGGGCTGCGCTTTATTCTCTGACCAAATATGTTGGTCGTCGAAAAATACTAATTCTCGGGGATATGCTCGAATTGGGAAGAGATGCTATCTGCTATCACGAAAATCTATCGGCAACCATTGATAAATGCGAGATAGATGTAGTTTTTGCTTGTGGTTTTTTGGCCAAACAGTTATTTGATAATTTAAGAGGCTGCAAAAAAGGCATCTGGTGTGAGGATTCTGCAGAGTTAGGAGAAAAAATTTTAGAAAGGATTCAAAATGGCGACAGTATTTTAGTGAAAGGATCTAACTCTATGAAAATGAATTATATCGTTGATATTATAAGAAATTCGGACTAATTTTAATGCTTTATAATTTTATATTTCCATATTTTAATTTTATTTCCGGAATAAATTTACTACGTTACATAACTTTTCGCACTATGTGCGCATTACTTACTTCGTTGATAATTAGTTTTCTGCTCTATCCCGCTTTTATAAAACGCTTCAAGCTTTCTCAGCCTATCCGAAGTGATGGCCCCGCATCGCATATCGTACAAAAACAAGGTACTCCTACGATGGGGGGCGCCATTATCATTGCTAGTACAATTATTTCCTCAATTTTATGGGGAAATATTGCGAATGCTTATCTGATTTTATTGATTCTGCTGACATTTTTTTATTGTCTTTTGGGATTTTATGACGATATCCTGAAGGTGAAATTTAAAAATTCCAAAGGTATAAAGGGGAAAAAGAAATTTTTTCTTCAAGTCGTAATTGCCATACTTTTCTCCTATGCTGTTGAATTGTTGAGAGCGCCAGAAATAGCAGGTCATCTAACCTTTCCCTTTTTTAAAAATTTTGCCTTAAATAGCTCTGTATTTTTGATTATTTTTACGACTTTTGTAATAGTTGGTAGTTCGAATGCTGTGAATTTAACAGATGGCTTGGACGGTCTGGCTACTTTCCCTGCAATGCTGGTGGCCTTTTGCTTAGGAATCATTAGTTATATAGTGGGACATTTTATTTTCGCAAATTATTTACAGATTACCTACATAGCAACGGCTGGAGAACTGAGTATTTTCTGCGGAGCATTAATAGGCGCTTGTCTGGGGTTCCTGTGGTATAATGCACCTCCGGCGATGATCTTTATGGGAGATACAGGTTCCCTCGCCATCGGTGGTGCGCTTGGCGGCATAAGTGTAATTATCAAGCATGAATTTGTTTTAGCTATTGCTGGTGGATTATTCGTATTCGAGGCTTTATCTGTTATGATGCAGGTTGCTTACTTTAGGTGCACCGGTCGGAGAATTTTTCTAATGGCGCCGATTCATCATCATTTTGAAAAAAAAGGATGGACAGAATCCACAGTAGTTATTAGATTTTGGATTATTTCATTTGTGTTTATGTTAATTGGATTGGCGACGCTGAAAATAAGATGATTCCCCTAAACTTTTATAAAAATAAACGCGTTGGTATTATTGGATGTGGGAAAACTGGTGCGTCTGTTGCAGATGCGCTAATAGCTAGCGGTGCTGAAGTAAAAGTGCATGATGATTTTGCAATTACTAGTGGTTCGTACCAGATATTACGCCGCCAAGATATCCACGAGCTAGGTATCTTGATCGTAAGCCCAGGTATAAGTATCTTGTGGCCGAATACTCATCCTATGGTTCATATAGCTCGAGAAAATTCTATTCCTATTTTAAATGATGTAGATCTATTTCAGCAGCATATGCGACAGAAAAAGAACATCTGTGTTACCGGTACCAATGGTAAGTCCACAACCGCTGCTCTAATATATCACGTGTTTAATTATACTGGGAAAATAACAGACCTTGGCGGCAACTTTGGGAATCCTGTTTTGTCATTGGCTCCGGATGCGGATTTTTTCATTCTGGAGCTTTCTTCTTACCAGCTGGAGTCATGTAATATACTGGGTTTTGATACGGCGATACTGTTAAATATTACTCCGGATCATTTGAGGAGACATGGTGGAATTGAAGGTTATATTAACAGTAAACAAAGAATATTTGCAAATTTTTATGAAAAATCCACGGCGATCATTGGAGTAGACGATGGTCATTGTTTTAAAATTTTTAATTTCCTAAAAAGCATAAATCATCCATGCGTAGTGCCAATTTCCGGAAAACATGTGCCGGCGGCAGGAGTCGGATGGAGTGAAAATAAGCTCATCGACAATCGTCTAAATTCCTATGAATTTGTTTGTGAAAGAAATCCAATCCTTGATGGAAATCACAATCGACAAAACATTGCTGCGGCCTATATGGCCTGTATGGTGAATGGATTAGATAGAGAATCATTTTGCAATGGATTACTTTCATTCAAAGGACTCGAACATCGTCAAGAAATCGTCGCTTATTTAGACAATGTTCTGTATGTAAACGACAGTAAAGCAACAAATGCAGATTCCGTAGAGCAGGCTCTGGAGCGTTTCGATAAAATTATTTGGATTCTCGGTGGTCGCCCTAAAGAAGATAGTATCGAGAAATTAGCTAAATATTTTAACAAAATACAATTTGCACTTTTGATCGGAGAAGTGGCCGAAACCTGGTCAGAATTGCTGACAAAATATGGAGTAAAAAACGAAATTGCTCAAACTCTTGATATAGCTGTCAGACGATCCGGAGAAATATCTAAAATTTATAATGTTGACGTAGTCTTATTGGCGCCTGCTTGTGCGAGTTTCGATCAATTTAAGAATTTTGAAGAGCGTGGAGATAAATTTAAGCAGCTTATTTGTGCAGAAAAATGCTAGATATTTCAAGAGAAAGCAATAGCATCTTGGGGAAATGGTGGTGGACTGTAGATAGAATAATCCTATTTGCGTTTTTGGTATTGATGGCCTTGGGTATTTTGTTGGCTGCGACCGCGACTCCTATGGTAGCGGATCGCATTGGCATAGAAAAACTTTACTTTTTAAAACGGCATTTGCTGTATCTTGCTCCGGCTTTGGCTATCACTTTTTTCATTTCCCTCTTGGATGAACCTCGTATTAAGAAATTCGCTTTAGTTTTGTTTTTTATATCTATCTTGCTTACATTCATGACACTTACTGTGGGTGTTGAAATCAAAGGAGCACGGCGCTGGCTTTCGTTTTGGAAAATTTCAATGCAACCTTCTGAATTTGTAAAGCCTACACTGGCAGTTTTGACGGCCTGGATGCTCTCGGAACAGCAAAAACACCCTGAATTTAAAGGGCATTTTCTGGCAATCTTATTTTTGTCGTTATTCGTATGTTTATTAGCGCTCCAGCCGGACATCGGCATGATTATTGTTACCGTTTCCATTTGGTCAGGGCAATTATTCTTGAATGGATTGCCGATAATATTTGCTGTTGTAGTTTTAGTTATGATAATTGGTGGTTTCATTAGTGCATATGTGCTTCTACCTCATGTCAGTACCCGTGTCGATCGATTTTTGGATCCAACTTTGGGAGATCATTACCAAATTAATCGATCATTGGAAGCATTCGCCAACGGTGGTATTTTCGGAGTTGGCCCTGGAGAAGGAGTGGTCAAAAACTATCTACCAGATGCTCACGCTGATTTTGTATTTGCAGTACTTGGTGAAGAATTTGGTTTTTTGGTATGCACCATTGTCGTGGTTATTATTGCTTTCATTGTAATCTACGGAATGTTAAAAATAATGAAAGAAAATAATTTATTTATCGTTATTGCTTCCAGCGGCTTATTAGCGCAATTCGGTCTTCAATCATTTATTAATATAGCTTCCGCTTTGCAAATAATTCCCACTAAAGGTATGACTCTGCCCTTTATGAGTTATGGTGGATCCTCGCTACTATCCTATAGTATTACAGCCGGAATGATATTGGCACTGGGCAAAAGAAGAACCGTTTGAATTCTTCCACTTTTGTGTGCTCTTCAGGTGTTCGTTTATTTCTTAATACTACTGGCGGACAGAGCGAGATTCGAACTCGCGAAGAGGTTACCCCCTTGCCGGTTTTCAAGACCGGTGCCATCAACCTCTCGGCCATCTGTCCTGGAATCTAATTTCTCATATTTATTGTTTCAGATGTAGCATAAAAATGAAAGAATTGCTAGGGCATGCACTGGAGGAGAGTTAATCTGAGCTTTATAGCTTCGTATAATTCAGCTACAATATAAAAAACGTTAGAAAGCGTGAAGCTGAGGTTTTGGCATAAAATCTAAAGGCTTCTTCCCTTGGCCATTGTTCAGAAGGCCTGGTCCTATAGCGAATGATTAGCGGCCTCTAATACCATTTTTCATTACTATGCCCAATCACGATAAGAAGTTGGATTTTTTGAGCAGGTGAAAGTTGTCATTAATTCTAGAGCGCATTTTTCCGGAGATGGAGCTCCAGGTGTTCCAGAAAATCGAAACATTCAATTACCGAATCGCTGTTAACTGTCTGAAATCTCATGACTTTCACATCCATGCTCTTCAAATCTTTGATCTCCGATAACAAATGCCCTGTTTCGATGTTTATCAAACCGTTGCCGGTTTCTTAGCGTATCGCTGTGCGAAGGTCAGTACTTTTTGAAAAAGAGCTTCATCAGGTTTGCATATAGATAGTATCTGATGCAATTTAGTTTTACCCCTTGGCCCGATTAGTAGCAGGTTCTTTTTCTTATCATTTATTGTTGCATCGGCAAGTTGACTGTCTACAAAATTCAGGATGGCAATCAACGTGTCGTCAGAATATTTTGCAACTCGTTCGGCAATTGCTACTATGTCTTCGGCTAACCGTGCGGCGAGTTTATCTTTTCCTGATTTATCTAGCACGAGTTTCAGTACATCGCAATTCAAGAAGCTTTTCTCGGCAGCAAATTTGGGCAACGCTAAATAAGTATCTTCAAGTGCTCCAACTCCTTCTTTCAAGAGAAGTTGTACGTCTTCTGCGCGTTCAAACTGAAGAGCAACATCTAAAACTGTTCTCCCTTCGGCGTCTTCGGCATCGAGCACTTTCCTGACGGTGTCAGGCGGAAAGCGAGTATGCAGTATCGTCAGCACAGGTCCGAGTGCAGGTCCTTTGGTTTTGGAATTCGTCAGAACCTCTATTAGAAGGGTTTTTCCTGTTTTGCTTGTGGTTCCCAGGTCAGGACACCGATCAAGGAGAAGCGGTAGTCGTCCATTAGGGTCATTTTCTAGAAATAATGGCCACAGTCTTCCGATCAGTGCTGGATCTATTTCGATATACTTATGCGTTAAAAGAGCATCTACGATTTCTCTATTGTGCGCGTCGTCATATATTTCTCTATTAAGAGCTAGCTCAAGCGGAGATTTATTCCGGAAACACAAATAGTTTACATCTACAGACGGATTCGAAAGTAGAACTTTAACACACTCGGGTTTGCCTTCTGAGATTGCGTATCCCAGCGCTGTTGCACCGCTCCAATCTTGCGTGTTCGGACTCGATGGCGGTGCAGCATCCAGCAGGACTTTGAGCGCGCTTGTATCATCGGACTTGATCAAAGATTCAAAGTGACCGCCTTGAACGACATCGATAGGCCTCATTTGAATCAAAAATCTTACCGATTCCAGTGGCCAATGTTCTCTCAGAGCACAGTCCAACGAATTTCCTCCTAATTTAATAGCAAACCGTCCCGAGATACCTGCTTTCAAAAATATGCTAGCAGTTTCAAAGCGTCCTTCTTTAACAAGATATCGAAACGTTGACGTAGGTCCATTCGCATCCAAATTTTCGGCATTTATGTCGTTTACGACATCTTTCATGATTTCTTCAAGTAACCTAGGCGATTCTGTGTCATGCAGCAGAAATTCTATTTGCTGTCCAGTCCATCCTTCAGCGATAGCTCTTTTCAAAGTTTGTCCTATAATTGGGCTATGAAGTTCCTGGTGAGCAACCAGGAACTTTGTGGCAAGATCGAAATCGCTATCATTAACAACTTCACAGAAGAAAGCTACCAGTGTTTCTCTACTCATAAACTGCCGTCGAGTTTCCAATATGATAGCTTGCTGCAGCAAATCGTTGATTTCAGAGGGATCTTCGACGGAGTTGTCAGCGCTGGTATGCTCGGAGTAAAGCGGATTACGAGGATACGGTTCGTTCTGAACAAAGTCATCCAAGTGGAGATACCGAGTGCCAGAGTCCGACAGCGGAAAAGTTCGAGATATCTCGTCAACTAGAGTCCTGATTTTGATATTTGCGAACTGTTTCCAGTCAGGGAAGTGTCTAGCGTCGGGCCGGCCATGGAATCTGTATATAAGGTCTTCTTTTTCCTGTCCAGAAAGCGTCTCGCGAGATCTACGATGAAAAATTCCTTCATTTTGTCGATCTTCCAAAGCGAATGTACGCTCGCCAACTTTTAACGGCATTATACCAACAATGTTAAGTGCCTCTTCCGGGTTCGTCCAAATAGAGTTACCATCAATGAAGGCAGTACCGTATGTATAAATTAGTTTCGCCAAAATTTCTGGTGTCATAAGCTTAAAAAGAGTTGCGACAGAGTCTATTTGTGGCAAAATGCTCCTATTGAAAAGAACGCCCGTCAAGCCATTGTTCACCAAAGTCCTCAGTATATTTAATATGTCCGGATCAGCAGTATATGCTGTTCTTAGTAATTCAATATTTATATTCGATTCGATATATTTTTGTATTCTTCCCACTGCCGGTTCCATGACCGCTGGCGATAGCATCGGAAAGAGAAGATCTATTAAGTCAATGTCGGAGGTAGCGATTGCATGTTCCCAGAAGGTAGGAGGTCTCCGCGCGTAAGCAAGTGCACGTCTCAGAGAACCTCCATCCTGAAACGTTACTTGACGAAACATCATCCAATGCAACACGTGACCCAATTCATGCGTCAGGCTTCCTTCGTCATTCTCATATATCGATACAGTGTGTTTCGCTGGGTCGAACACATTACCATCCCTAAACGCCTCAAAAATTGTCACTGTTTTGTTCATATCGGCAACAAATTCGGTATCGTCCCTGGAATTAAGGATGTGTACTGTCAGCATCTTCATAATTAACTGGTAGCCAGTGTAATTGCGTATCATTCTGCAGACGGTTTGCTTTATCGATTGTCCTCCGTTTCTACAACCCCGTCCAATCGAAAACAACCTGTGTTGACCAAAGCATATTTCGACAAGTTCTCGAGTATCCTTATCCGACAGTCCGCTAAGGCGACGGTCGGTTTGGTCAGGAAGAACCACAAACCTGTCGAAAATATATTTCAAATTTTCAAGCGACAGTGATTATCCTTCGGCTTCTGGTGCTTCGCTCCTGATCCCTTTCAGGTGTTTTTCAGCGTATGCTAGGATGCTTGGCCAGGAAATATTAACGGTAGTAAATATTTTGTCACCGACGAGTCTGCGTTCGAAGCCTAGCTTGTTGCCCAAGCGATAAAATTCATATATAGTATGTAATGCTTCGTCCGAGTTTGCCTGGTTATTTTGCCCAAGAACCGTGCGAAAAGCTATGTCGTCGTTCCATGTCCAGCGCCCATGTTCATCGCGGTCCTGTACTAAATGCGGTACTAAGTTTAGCTGAGACGGTACCCTCCCCATCCGAAGGGGCGCAGTCGCCGCTGATTTCCAAGTGAATGCCGCAGTGTATAAAACCATAACACCACAGCGTGGGTAATTTTTTTGCACGCACAGCTCCATTCTACTAGTTATTTATACTCAATCACGTTTAATTCTACACAACAATATGATCCGTATTTTATCGTCAATTTCATAATAAATTGTTGACGGATGCTAAAAATAACATGGTATCCATGGCGTTTTTTGATGCTTCGTTTTGCTTTTGTCAGCTTTAAAGCGTTTCATTAGACCTCTTTCGAAACTAGCATAAAGAATTTTCATTTTCGCAAGATCGTAAATAACCATCTCTTCATCTCCGCTTTTTACAACTTCCATCGCTCCGTTTGCATTTAATAAAAAATCCGCACCGAGTTTCACAACTCCAAAAACTGTTGCAGACGCATACGCTACCGGCTGCACGTCAATGACTGCATCATTTTCATCAATGCCGCTGCCGATTTTTATGAGACCAAACGCTGTCTTAGATGCAAAAACC
>JAITBT010000075.1 GCA_031283445.1 Holosporaceae bacterium
ATTCAGTAACCCATTAACGAAGGCGACTTCACTTTTATCGAAAAACGATTTCGATATTTCTATATATTCGTCAAAGACAACATTGGTTGGAATATTTTTTAAATACAGAAGCTCTGCTACACCCAATCTTAGAACGGATATCATTACATTATCTAATCTATCAATTCTCCATTTATTCGAAAGATTTTTTTCAATTATTTTATCTATATCAGCCAAATTTTCACCGGTTGTTTTAATTAATTTTTGAAAAAAATCGACATCTATTGTGACAATAGAAATACTTTCCGAAATAAAAATTTCATCACCGCTTTTATAGATAACCTCTTTCAGTGGATGTCCTATGATTGTGGCTTTATAAGCCATCTGCACCGCATAAAATCTTGCAGCACGACGTAATCCCATTCCGGGCTTACGTTTTTCATAGGACATTGCAGTGTTCTCTTTTAACTATAAAGCGGAAATTTTTTACATAAATCAATGATTTCTGCTTTTACATCTTTTTTAATAGATTCGTATCCAGATTTTTCATAATGCGAAAGTATTTTGTAAATCAGATCAGCAATTTTGTTAAATTCCTGCGCTTTAAGCCCCCTCGTCGTCATGGCTGCAGTCCCTACCCGGATGCCAGAAGTCTGAGTCGGCGGCAATTTATCAAAAGGAATCGTATTTTTATTGCAGGTGATGCCTACTTCCTCCAGCTCCGCCTCCGCAATTTTTCCCATAATTGATAAATTCGTGAGATCTACCACTGCCATGTGTGAGTCTGTCCCCCCGGAAACAATACAAAGACCAAGCTCCAGAAGTCGGTCTGCCAGAGCTCGGGAATTGGCCAAAACATTTCGTGCATATTCTTTAAACTCTGGCCGGAGCGCTTCTCCAAAGGCCACTGCCTTGGCTGCGATAGTGTGCATTTGTGGTCCACCTTGCACGCCTGGAAATACTGCATTGTCTACTTTCTTCGCGATATTTTCGTCGTTGCTTAGAATAATTCCACCACGCGGACCTCTGAGCGTTTTGTGAGTTGTAGATGTCACTATGTCAGCGAATTCCATTGGTGATTCGTAGAAGCCAGTAACTATCAATCCTGCATAATGAGCGATATCAGCAACTAAATAAGCTCCCACGGCATCTGCTATTTCTCGAAAACGTCTAAAGTCTATTTGGCGCGAATAGGAAGAAGCTCCACAAATAATAACCGATGGCCTGTGTTCTTTTGCTGATTTCAGCACTTGATTGTAATCAATAATTCCATCAGAATTCACTCCATAATTAACTGCATTAAACCATTTGCCTGAGATTGTTGGAGAGGAACCATGCGTTAGATGACCTCCCATGGCTAACCCCATTCCCAGTATGGTATCTCCGGGTTTTGCCAGAGCATACAACACAGATAAATTAGCCTGCGCACCCGAATGAGGCTGAACATTGGCGAATTTACAATCAAATAGTTTGCATGCTCTTGTGATAGCCAATTCTTCTGCCTGGTCAACAAAACTGCATCCTCCGTAGTACCTCTTGTGAGGATATCCTTCCGCATACTTATTGGTCATAACATTTCCTAATGCTGCCAAGACTTCTAGCGACACGAAATTTTCGGACGCAATGAGTTCAATTTGATTCTGCTGTCTATGCAACTCATTCGTTATTGATTCAAATAGTTCTTTATCTTTGATTGTATCATTAGCAAAATATCCTGCAAATTTCATGTTACACCTCCATCTATTAACTGCAATCTTCGTTCATGGCGCCCGCCGTCTTCGAATTTCGTTTCGAGAAATATACAAAGACAACTCCAAGCCATTTCTGGAGTAATGACTGCTGCTCCAAAAACAATTATATTCGCATCATTATGTCGGCGAGATAATTCTGCCATCTTTTCATTAAAACATATAGCTGCTCGAATTTTCCTGTACCTATTGGCTACAATTGCAACTCCGTTCCCGGTGAAACAAATGAGTATACCGCAGCAGTTTTTAGCTATTAATACTTCGTTACATAACTTTTGGGCCAATATTGGATAATCGCATGGTTCTCGACTGCTTGTTCCTAAATCAACCATACCATAACCAAACCTTTCCAGAAGATATTGCTTCATGTCATATCCAGTATGATCTGAGGCTATAAATATTTTCATACGTTCCGCCAAGTGGTTCCATCTGTCGTATCTTCTATCTGAATATTTTTTTTCAATAGTTCATCGCGAATTTTGTCTGCAAGCTGAAAATTGTTCTCGGATTTTGCCTTTTTCCTATCCGCTATTAATTGTCCGATTTCTTGCTCTGAAATCAGCTTATTCTCCTGGCGAAACCATTCTTCGCTTTTCCGATACAGCAAGCCGAGCAGAGCTGCACCATTTTTCAGCTGCGCACCAAGTTCATTTATTTCGCTCTGGGATGTGGATTTATAAATTGCATCAGCTATTTCTCGTAAAATATGTAGCGCCAGCGGCGTATTTAAATTTCCACACAGCGCATCGACTATTTGTTGATTCTGCCGGAAAGGAATTTCACTACAACTTTTACTTAGTTCCAACGCACCATATAATCTGTTTAGAGATTGTTTAGACTGAGCTATAAGCTGATCTGTCCAATCAAGAGTTTTCTGGTAGTGGGAAGACAATAAAGTATATCTAACGATTTCTCCATCATACTGCTGTAATGCATCCTCCAATGAAATAATATTTCCAAGCGATTTGGACATCTTTTGACCATTGACTAGCAACATTCCGTTATGAATCCAATAATTCGCCATAAGACATCCGAAAGCACCAAAATTTTGGGCCAACTCATTTTCATGGTGCGGAAACATTAAGTCTTGGCCTCCTGCATGAATATCAAATCTTTCTCCAAGATATTTATGGCTCATGGCCGAGCATTCTATGTGCCATCCAGGACGCCCTTTCCCAAACGGACTATCCCAGGCTGGGGTATCCTCTTCCGAAGGTTTCCAAAGAACGAAATCCATAGGATCTTCTTTATAGGGAGCAATCTCTACACGACTTCCGGCAATCATATCATCCAAATTACGTTTAGAGAGGATTCCATAGTTTGTCAACTTCCGTACCCGAAATAAAACATGTCCTTGATTTTCATAGGCGAAATCGTTGCTGATCAACTTTTGAATTATATTCAGCATTTCCCAAATATGAGCTGTCGCTCTGGGTTCATGGGTTACCGGCAATACTCCTAACAATGCTGTATTTTTGTGAAACTCTCTCGTCACTTCTTCCGTTAACTCTCCGATAGATATTTTTCTTTCCCGAGCTCTAGTATTAATTTTATCGTCGACATCCGTTATATTTCTCACATAAGTGACTTTTGGATATAGCTCTTTTAATAAACGGAATAAAATATCAAAGATCACTAATGGTCGAGCATTTCCTACATGTGGGCTTGCATAAACCGTCGGTCCGCAAGCGTAAATACGAACGTTATTTGCATCTAGTGGAATAAAATCTTCCAACGAATTGGAGAGAGAATTATATAATTGCAGCTTTTTCATTACCTTATGCCTTCAAGTTATTCTCTATTCGTAATTTTACACCATCATACCCAAGTAATCCTACTACTTTAATCAATTCAGGGCCATTATTTAATCCTGTTAAAACTATACGAATCGGATGAAACAAATTTTTTCCTCTTCTGCCGGAAATTTGACTGAGATCCTTAATCCATTGTTCGAAGTCCATAGGGTTTTGAAGAGTTTTCAGCATTTGATTAACAAAATTTTCATCTTCTTTTATGATATCAATTTTATCGAATAAAATCTCTTCCCAAAAAACGACATCTTTAATCGAATATAAATTTCCTTTGATCGTATCCCAAAATTTTTGTGAAATATTTTTTAATTTCAGCTTTTCCAGATCTGCTTTTACGTCGTCGAAAGATTTTTCGGCAATAATTTTTTTAGTCAGTAGTTTTATTTCTTCAGGATTAAATTTAGGAGATGATAGGCTCATTTTTTCAAAGGAAAGTTTTTTCATTAACGTTTCTAAATTATCTGCGGGGTCTTTGTTATTTGCTGTTCCATGAGTTGCCAAAATACACCATAGCGCGCGTGGTTCGACACCATCATTTCTCATATTTACAATACTCAATGGTGATCTGTATCGTTTAGAAACGTCTATACCATCAATGGAAGATAATAAAGGAACATGAGCAAACGCAGGATATTTTCCGAATATTGCTTGAAAAATATCCATCTGGACCGCCGTGTTGGTAATATGATCGTCGCCCCGAATAATATGGGTTATCCTCATATCTATATCGTCAACTACCGATGCCAGCGTATAAACAAAAGATCCATCCGGCTTAATTAAAATTGGATCACTGATACTGCTTAGAGGAATAGATATTTTTCCATGAACTAAATCAGTCCATTCCATTACCTGAGTATCGTTCAATCGAAAGCGCCAGTAGGGCTTCCGGCCAGCAGCCTCCATTTTCTTAGCTTCCTGCTCTGTCAGACTTAATGCCGCTCTATCATAAATTGGTGGTGCCATTTTTGTGGATTGAATTTTCCTTTTTAAAGAAAGCTCTTCTTTAGTTTCGTAGCAGGGATAAATACGACCGCAGCTTTTGAGGCGATTGGCCGCTATTTCATATTTTGAAATATTTTCGGATTGCCTATAGAATTCATCCCACTGAATTCCGAGCCATTTTAGATCCTCCAATATAAAATTTTCGGATTCCTTCGTGGATCTTTCCTGATCCGTATCATCTAGGCGTAAAATAAACTTCCCTTTGTTTTTTTTTGCAAAAAGATAGTTAAGAATGGCAATTCTTACATTTCCAACATGCAGCAACCCGGTCGGAGAAGGAGCGAACCGAACTCGAACCATTATCTCCTCCTTTTATTCCGGCTTTTGCAGAAGTTTTTGCCACCATCCGATCCTTTTTTCCTTCACGCGTCCTTTCGTTTGTTCTTCTAACGGTTGTGCATCGAATGTTTTTTTCTGTTCTAGCGAAGTATTGTTTCCATTCTTTAGATTAGTGTCTGCTGGCCCCTGCGACGCAAACTCATTCTCTGACGGGAACAAAGCTTTCTCTTTTTTCGTGCCCCCTACTCCACCCCACTCAGCTATGCTGACTTGTCTTTCTGGTCCTGAGTTTGCAACTGTATTATTGCGCTTTCTTTTATAAAAGTACTCGCCTTTTTTTTTTGATTTTTCGTTCAAAGAAGTTGCTGAAAAATCTGTTGACGATTCCTGTGTAAATTCTTTCTTGGGGGAATAATTCGATTTTCCAGATATATTATTTTTCGAAAAATTTGGAGCAGATTGTCTTTTATTGTTATCTTTTAGTTGGTCTTTATTAGAAGAATTGTACTCGTCGCTCTTTATTACATCGTTTTCAGCTTTTCCCGTGCTCTGCCCTTTATCCTGCGACGCTTCGCCTTCTTCTGGCGCTATAATTTGAGGTATTTGTTCTATTTTGAAGTCGGATATAGGAATAGAGCCATCGATTTTTAGGATTACTCTAGAATTCATTCGTTCTTCTATGCCGGAAATAAATGAACGTTTGTTATTTATAAGGTACTGCGCAGCCTCTTTAGAGAGGGTAACAGTAATACGCGGACAAGCTAATGTTGCCAAAGTTTCTTCTATTTTTCTTAAAATCCGGATGGCGGTTGATTCCTCTGACCAAGTAAATCCTGCGCCCTCGCAGTGCGGACATATCACCATGTTAGCGTCTGTGATGCTAGGACGCAGGCGCTGCCTCGAAAATTCCAATAATCCAAAACTACTTATTGATCCAACTTGAATTTTCGCTTTATCGTTCCGCAATGCTTCTCTCAGGCATCTTTCCACCTGAATATTATCTCGCTTTTCCACCATGTCGATGAAATCTACTACGATCAGCCCCGCCAAATCTCGCAGCCGGCAATGGCGAGCTATTTCTACCGCTGCTTCCAGATTTGTCCTTAACGCTGTTTCTGAAATATTTCTTTCATGAGTCGCTTTTCCAGAATTAACATCAATTGAAATCAAAGCTTCTGTTGTATTTATAATCAGATATCCTCCGGACGGCAGTTCTACTCTGGCCGAATAAATCTGATTTATCTGATCATTGACCTTAAATTTAGTGAAAAGTGGTACTTTTTTATCTTCATATAATCTAACCTTTTTTGTGTGACTTGGTATCAATTTTTTTATAAAAGTTTTTGCTGTCTTGTAACCTTCCTCTCCTTCCACAAAGATCGATTCTACGTCCCGTGAATATAAATCCCTAATAGCTCGTTTTATAATACTGGCTTCTTCTTGCACCAAACAAGGAGCAGTCGATTTGATGGTCGTTTCCCTAATTTCATCCCACATTTTTTTTAAGTAATTAAAATCTTTTGTGATTTCGGCTTTAGAATGTCCGATACCAGCTGTGCGAATAACAGTACTTCCATTCTCGATCTGAAAATCAGAAACTATTTTTTTTAACTTCACTCGGTCTGCCTGGTTGGTTATTTTTCTTGAGATACCACTTCCCTTGGCCGTATTTGGAAGCAGTACACAATATCTTCCAGCTAAAGATAGATATGTAGTGACTGCAGCTCCTTTGTTCCCCCTTTCTTCTTTGACTACCTGAATCAACACTATCTGTCTTTTTTTAATTACTTCTTGAATTTTATAGCGGCGATAAAACTGATATCTAAGTCTAGAAATTTCTTTTGGATTTAGGCCTTCCGCTGTGTCCCCAGCTTCCGTAAGCAGAGCTGCCAATGCATTTTTCATGTGATCTTCTAGATCCTGGCGGTCCCCAACCGGTATTTGAAAATAATCAGGATGAATTTCACTAAAGCTTAAAAATCCATGCCTTTCGCTACCGTAATCCACAAAAGCTGCCTGCAAGGACGGCTCGACCCGAGCTATCTTTGCCAAATATATATTACCCTTAGTTTGAGCTTTCGATGGCGATTCGAAATCAAATTTATCTAATTTTTCTCCGTCAACAATTGCTACACGTATCTCTTCCTCGTGCGCTGAATCTATCAGCATATTTTTCGACATTTTTTACTCCATAGCTACATTCAGGAGCAGCCACAGGCCTAAAAAATTGTTGCTTTTTAATAAAATGATCTATAACGATGTAGATCAAACACATCGACTCCCATCTAAAAGCAACAACGCATAAAAATCCACTTCTAAACAACATTACAAGCCTAGGTCGATCCTCTATGATATTTGCAAACCTTATAAACTCAAATATTTCCTATACATACTGCCCAATAACGAGTTTGAGTATAGTATACCAAATGAATTATGTAAACAATGACAGTGCATCTCGGCTCTCTCCTTACCGGATACCTTCATTCATGCCATTCTGGCGTATATTGACAATTGTTTTTATTTAAAATAAAGATTGATTTTTTTAAATTATAATGTATTATATAAGTTAGGTTTTAAATTTTAAGGAGAAAGCCATGGCTACAGCTGCGAATTCAAGTTCTGAGAATAAAACAACTAACTTTGCCGGAATTAACATACCTAAAGTTGATACAAACGCACTTCTTGATTCATATAAAAAGAATTTGGAAATCCTGGGACTCGTCAACAAAATGTCCTACGAAGTCTGCAGTGGCGTCGCGCGCCTGCAAACCGCCTTCGTGAAACAGTTCCTTAGCGATTTAGGGGGAGTGGCTGCTAAGGGCATCAAACCTACCGACATGTTCGCTACATTTTCAGAAGTAGTTCGGGATAATGTGGTAAAAGCTGTCGGGAATAATAAACAAATTTCAGACCTTTTGACTGCTAACGGGAACCAACTAACAGCCGCTATAGCAAAACGTTTCAAGGAGTCCTTGGAAGAAACGAAAACAGTGCTAAATAAAAAATAGCTTCCACAAAAAAAAAGTAAAACTCTTCCTCCTGATGCTCCAGTTGCTTAACGCAGTGGAGCTCCTAACTCGGATGAGGAGCGGAAACTGTCGATCACTCCTATTAATATTACGATGACAATTGTCGGTACTGTTACAACCAATAACGATATATGGAATACCAGCAGAGTACGTACTTTACCGCCCGCCAACCTGTAAATCACAGAAAACCCGCTAACAGCTGGTGCAAACAATCCCACTAAAAACAGACCAGAGCATATAAAGGATAATCCGTGGAATATTTTTCCTAAAGTCAAAAATATTAATGGAAAAATAGCAATTGAGTAATGAATTGTTAAATGCTTTAGATCAAATGACGGCCGAATATTCTTTTTTACCATTTTTGTAACTCTGTGAACCAATGCAAAAATTAGTAAAGTAATAATCATTTTGTATAAAGTTAACATTCCTACTGTATATTGGTATGATGCAAATAGATATTGCCGCATAAATATGGTGTTAGGACCATCTTGCGGACACAACTTTTTCAGCATCCTTTGAGTGATTCTGGCGCAGTAGTCTTCGGGATAAGATACAATCGATAAAAATATCAATACGAAAAAATACAGCAGGATAAAATTCTGCAGTAAAAATGTTTCTGGGTACCACCACGTCTTACGACCTTGTGTGATGCTCTTTACGGATAGATGCCCGAGCACTGCGGCAGGCGCGATTGTGCTCAGAAGTACATCGCATGAAACTTCTAATGGTGCAATTAAAAACAACATAATGGCCAGTACTACTGCTGAAACACCACCACTCTCTCGTCCATAAACCAGATATGCTATAAAAATCGGTAGATTCGAGAAATACAGCGCAACTTTTATCTGTGAAGACTCTGCTAAAAAAATTAAAAAAGCACCAATCAAGCCCAGGAAGGCGGCGCCCCCTGCCCGTTTCCAGTTAAGCTGCTCAATCTGCAACATAAGGCAGTAATGCCAAATATCTGGCCCTTTTGATTGCCAACGCCAGCTTCCTTTGGTGTTTTGCAGATACCGCAGATATCCTGCTAGGCATTATTTTTCCTCGTTCAGAGGTGAACTTCTGTAAGATGCGAGGATCTTTATAATCTACCTTTAAAGAACCATCCTCGAATGGACAATTCTTTTTTTGGAATCCAGGCTTTTTCCACGCTGGTTTCCCTTTATTTTTAGCATCTTTTTTTTCTTTTCGCACCGAACTACTCCTTGTCTCCCTCAGCAGACTCCGCTTTCCCATCAATTTCCTCTACCTGCACCTTAGCGGCACTGGCACGGTATCCTGTATCCCTAACACCAACAGCTTCATCACTCAAAGTTTTCGCTTGAGAAATTAAATTTTCATCATCGTTAAATTTATCCACTTTCACAATCGATTGTCGAATTATATCTTCATTGATTCGCATAAGGCGTCCCAACTCCGCAATCAACGGTGCACCGGACTTAATTTGCAAAATATAATAATGTCCTTTATGATTTTTTTTGATAGGATAGGCTAAGTTTCTTAAGCCGCAGTACTCACAGCGAGCCACACTACCTCCGTTCTGCGTAACAAAAAGAGATAGACTCACACCCAAAGCTTCAATCTGCTGTTGTGACAAGTCCTGCCGGCCTATAAAAATATTCTCATAAAAACTCATATTTGTCGAATACCCAACTCTAGGGAAGACACTTTATCCTCCACAATCGCTATCTTATACATCTTTTGTAAAAATATCGCAACAGCCTTTTTGTTTTTTTGAAATCCATATGTATTATGAATTTTTGCACCATCGAATGCAAAAATTACTGTTTTAAAAAAAAATCTTTAAAAATTATTTAATAAAAAAAAGAAAATCATTTTTTGATTAACTTTTGCTTTTCAAAAAGATTTTGAAATTTGCAATTAATAATTAGTTTAATTAAATGTGGTACGATTTTCACTAATCAAATTACGGAAGATAATAGTTAAGGAGTAATGTGCTGTTGTCTAGACTTGCGCTAGTTTTTTATTTGGTTTTGTGCTTTATCTTTGCAAACCATGCGGCATCGAAACGTGCTTCCCGGGAATATTTTTCACTGCATAATTCATGCGAAGATGAGATCGCAAAGGCTGAGAAAAAATATGCTATTCCTCATAAATTACTTATGGCTATTGGAGTAGTCGAGTCCGGGCAGACGACAGATTCAGAGCAGAAGCGACCATTTCCATGGGCCATTTGTGTTGAGGGAAAAAGTTATTTCTTCCCTACCAAAAATGCCGCCATTGCCGCCGTAAGAAAATTTAAAGCCAGCGGCAAAAAAAATATTGATGTAGGATGTATGCAGGTGAATTTATTACACCATAGTCATGCCTTTAAAACCCTGGGTGAAGCTTTTACTCCCAAAAATAATGTCGATTATGCCGCAAGTTTTTTGGTAAAATTAAAAAGTACACATAATTCTTGGACCAAGGCAGTGGGTTACTATCATTCAAAGAGCGTTAAATACTATAAAGCCTACTGCTCAGCAGTTTACAATATATGGATAAATATAAGAAATATGACAATCAACGATTCTTCCAAAGGACAGCATATGTTCTTCGAATTAAAGCCAAAGACAACACTTCTTTCGCATTATTGTCTCTTGATTGACAATAAAATCTCGAAAAAACTTCACCAACTGGGTAGAAGAACCATTAGTCGCAGTACACCGAAATTTTTTACAGACGATGTGAGGTAGTGTATACTTCTCTCCATTCACAAAAGAGAATTATCATGAGATTTTTGATATGCGGCGATGTTGTTGGACGAGCAGGTAGAGAAGTAGTCTTTCAAAATCTTTCAGGTATAAAAAAGAGATTATCCATAGATTTTGTGATAATTAATGTAGACAATGCCGCTCACGGTTTTGGTATTATGCCCGAGATCGCATATCAATTTCTCGAGAATGGAGCCGACGTTCTGACCGCCGGGAATCATTTATTTGATCAAAAGGAAGCTCCCGGTCTTCTGGAAAGTGAAAAAAGAGTGCTCCGTCCCGCCAACATGGTCAACACGGTCCCTGGAAGCGGTGTATTGGAAATAATAACACCTATCGGACAAAAAATTATTATCGTTCATTTGGTAGGTCAAGTGAATATGCCCATGATCGGTGAAAATCCATTCTATTACATGGATAAACTTTTATTGAAATATCAAATAGGCAAAAATGTCCAGGCAATCATCGTGGATTTTCACGCTGAAACTACATCTGAAAAAAATGCTCTTGGATGCCATTTGGACGGTCGTGTTTCGGCAGTAGTTGGAACGCATACACACATTCCTACCGCAGATGAAAGAATTCTAGAAAGTGGAACTGCCTTCCAAACTGATGTGGGCATGTGTGGAGATTATAATTCTGTAATTGGGATGCAAAAGGTCATTGCTGAAAAATTTGTAAATGGTTATTCCTACAAAAAAATGTCTCCGGCTTCCGGCGAAGCGACGCTTTGCGGTGTTGTGGTCTCTGTTGATACAGCAACCGGCCTAGCCTTGTCCGTGAATTCACTCAGGTTCGGCGGCGTTCTGCACCCGAGTTCATAAATATTGTAGAAAAAAATGAATAGAGCATGCTTATTTGTGATTTCAGGGCCGTCTGCTGTAGGAAAGAGCTCTGTTGTTAAAGAAATTCTCAAAATTGATAAAACAATAGATCGAATAGTAACCTGTACCACTCGCCCAAAGAGAGAGTCCGAAAAACATGGAGAAGACTATTTCTTTCTTAAAAAAAATGAATTTTTACGGGAGATAAACAATGGAAATTTGATAGAATTTTCAGAAGTTTATGGTAATTATTATGGTATCATGCTTTCTGCTATCAATGAAAAGATAAATAATGGTAGAGATTCTATCCTAATCATCAACTGGGAAGGTTTTTTAAAAATAAAAAACGCTATTCCCGAAGGTGTATACGGCATATTTATTTTACCTCCATCCATTGAAACTTTAAAGACCCGAATCCATCAACGAAGAGAAGATTCTCCGGAAGCTATCAACCACCGAATTAATATGGCACGAGAGGACATGGATAAATCAAAATTTTACGATTTTTGTTTTAAAAATTTCGAGATAGCTGCGACGGCTGAAGATGTTTTAATGAAAATAAATGATATCAGAAAAAATAAGGTTATAAATTCATGAAAATATTGCGGATTTTGTTAGTATCAATCTTTGTTATCATCGCTAATCCAGCAGAGGCTGGTTTACGCATTATTCGGGATGCAGAAATTGAAGAAATTCTTACGAAAATGGCGAAGTCTATTTTCAAAGTAGCTGGACTTCGCCCAGAATCGGCCAAAATATATATCATACAATCTAAAACTATCAACGCATTTACCATTGGAAATGGATATATCTTTTTGACTACTGGATTACTTCTTCGATTTAAAAATCCACTACATATTCTGGGAATATTGTGCCATGAAACTGCACATATTGCAGCAGGACATATTAACCGACATTTAAATGTGATTCAGCAACGCTCCCGGAATTTCGCGTTGGCTACGCTGCTGGGAATTGTCGGTACCGTCGTTACCGGATCCGAAGAGATGCTTGCTCTTCTGATAGGTTATGCAGAAACCGATGAAAGATTTTACTTAAGATACTCCAGAGGAGAAGAGTTAGCAGCAGATTCTTTAGCAGTGACATTTTTGAAAAAACTAGGATATGGAGCCGATGTTTTAATAGAAACCTTTAGTGAATTTTTGCACATGGATCACTTGAACGGAGGAATGGAAATTCCCACTTATATGGGAAGTCATCCAAGAACTAATGAGCGGATTCAAGCTATTCGAAAACAGGATACGCCAAAAAAATCTAAGGCTGATGAAAAATTAATCGGAATGTATAACCGCATTCTGATTAAATTAAAAGCATATTTAGATAATCTGAATTCCGGAGTACTTATTCCTGCCGATGACTACTCCAAGGCTATTTATTTTCATCGTGTGGGCAGGTGCAAAGACGCAATAGCGCTATTAAGAAAACTCTTAAAAACTAATCCAAATGATATTTATTATCAGGAGACCCTAGCTCAAACATTATATGAATCAGGTCATCTGGATGAATCCATCAGAATTTATGAAAAAATTTATAGCAAGAATGCCCATGTATTAATCAAAATTGACTATGCAAACGTACTTATTGAAGCGAATAAAAATATCGAATTAGCTATATCAATTCTGGAGTCTGCTAGGATTACGGATTATTTCAACAGTGATATATATAGGCTGCTAGCCAAGGCCTATGGAAAACAAGGGAAAATTGCTCATGCTGAGTTGATACTTGCATGGGAACAAATGATCCTGGGAAATTATTTTGTTGCTTATGAGTTGATAATAAGTAGTTTAAAAAAACTAAATCCTGAAACTGAATCTTCTCAAATCAAGCAAGCAAAATATTTTAAAGAATTGCTCAAGCGCGATTATAAGAAGTACTTTAGAGAACAAATAGATACTTAGATCTAAAATATTTATGTTTGTAACACTATAGAGGGTTGAAGAATTTGAGTATTACTGATATAAGTGCGGAAGAATTGGGAATTATAACAGATGCGGACTTTTTCTCTTAAGACAGAGCAGGTAAAGAAGAATTGGTTGATAGTAGATGCAAAAGATCTAATATTGGGCAGACTGTCGGCAATTATAGCCAGTTATCTACGCGGGAAGCATAAGCCCGAGTTTACGCCTAGCCAAGATTGTGGAGATTATGTGATCGTAGTGAATGCGGAAAAAATCCGAGTCACGGGCAATAAACTGGAAGGGCATGTTTTTTATTGGCATACTGGGTATCCGGGTGGTCTTAAGCAACGGACTTTAAAAGAGCGTTTGGCAAGTAAGTTTCCCGAGAGAGTTATCACAAAAGCTGTTGAACGGATGTTGCCCAAAGGGCCTTTGGGGCGCCATATGTTGAAAAATCTGAAAATATATGCTGGAGAAAGTCATCCTCATGCTGGTCAGAAGCCTAAGATTGTGGATGTCGCTTCTATGAATTCGAAAAATGTTAAAAGGAATTAGTATGCGCTCAGAATTTGATGGAAATAATGATAAATTGAAATCCAGAATCGATTCTCAAAATAGATCATATGGTACGGGACGTCGAAAGGAAGCTTCCGCTCGAGTGTGGGTGAAACCTGGAACCGGAGAGATCATGGTAAATGGCCGGAAGGGATTTGAATATTTCGAAAGATCAGTCTTACAAGCGTCGGTATTGCAGCCGTTCGTGGCTGCAAATAGAATAGGTCAGTATGATGTTTTTTGCACCGTTCGCGGCGGTGGCTTGTCGGGTCAGGCTGGTGCAGTTCGGCTGGGTGTCAGCAAGGCCCTTGCAGACTATGAGCCTGATTTACGTGTCATTTTAAAATCCGCCGGCCTTCTCACACGAGATAGTCGAGTTGTCGAAAGAAAGAAGTATGGCCTCATGAAGGCGCGGCGTAGCTTTCAATTTTCCAAACGATAAGTTTTTTTTCTGCGGATTGCAAATATTTTTTTGCTCTTGTGATCGTTTTTTAGGAGGTGGGATGATTAGCGTGAAGTTGCCTATTCAGTCTGCCTTAATTACCGTAATGACAAGAGCTGCCATTAAAGCATCAAAATGGCTGCTGAGGGATTTTTACGAATTAGAAAATTTACAAGTCTCCGTAAAAAGTAATAAAGATTTCGTCACCAGCGCAGATCTAAAATCCAACGAAATTTTAAAAGAAGATCTGCTGAGAGCAAGGCCATCATATTCATTCTTGTCAGAAGAATCAGAAGAAATTACTGGGGAAGATCCGCTTCATAAGTGGATAATAGATCCTTTGGATGGTACGATGAATTATATGCACGGATTTCCGCATTGGGCAATCTCTATAGCTCTCGAGAAAGGTAATGAAATTATTGCTGCTGTAACTTACGATCCTGTAAAGAATGAAATGTTTTGGTCAGAAAAAGGCTGTGGATCGTATCTGAACGATAAAAAAATTCGAGTCTCCGGTAGACGCTCTATATTGGATTCGTTAGTTTCATTTGAAATAACCGAAGGGAGTATACCTCAGCGGGAAACATTTACAACGAAGATTAGAAAGACCGGGTCTACAACTTTAAACATGGCATACTTGGCAACAGGGCGGCTGGATATTCTATTCGCAGAACCGACAGAGTTGCGCAAATGGGACGTGGCGGCAGGAATGCTCTTAATAAAGGAGGCTGGCGGCGTTTTGGCGGATAAAAACGGCAATCCCGTTAATAATTACAAAGAAATATCTATTATGAGTAACGTCGATTTGCTGCCGTTGGCTGCAAAGTTTCTATGAGTGTTAGAATTATTGCTGGAAAATACAAAGGATTTTCATTAGCAGTTCCACCAGCTGCAAGACCGACGTTGTCGCGTTATCGTCAATCACTATTTGACCTTCTGGAAGCTATGGCAAATACACCAGCAGGATTCTTTGAAGGAAAAATTATACTGGATTGTTTCGCCGGCTCCGGTGCTTTCGGTTTAGAAACATTATCCAGAGGAGCAAGCCATGCATATTTTGTAGATTCAGCTAAAGAATCGGTATCCCGAATTCATTCGAACGTAAAAAAAATGAAAATTGAAAATTCTTCCACAATATTTTGTGCCGAAATAAATTATTTTGGTAAACAATATAGGTCAGAAAAATATAATGTACATAGTGGTGTCGACTTAGTCTTTCTGGATCCCCCCTATGGAAAAGCAATTATTTCCCAGGCTTTAAAATATTTGCTCAATTCCGGATGGATTTCGCTGAATACCATCATAGTGACAGAAGAAGACGCTGGAAAAACAGAATCTGTGGATGGGTATTTTGAAATTGCTTCTAGAACATATGGAAATACCATTTTTCGGTTGTGGCGCAGGTAACTTATTTATCATCGATGATCATTTTAATGGCGCCACACGGACATTCGGTAGCGCAAATGCCGCAGCCTTTGCAGTAATCGTAGTTTATTTCAAGATTTCCATCCGGACATTTGATTATCGCATTGTCTGGGCAATATCCATAACAGTTATCACAATGGAAGCAATTGCCGCAGGAAAAACAGCGAGAAGCTTCGGTAATTATTTCGTTTTTTGAGTAGGAAACATCTTTCTCTTCAAATGAAATATCATTTGATTTGGCAATGCCGACTCTTGCATTTTTATTAAAATAATCTGTGTTTAGTTTCTTGAAATTAACTACTTCGCCCCTAATATTGGGAATTAGCTCGGTACCTCGAAGGTAGGCATCAATGCATTTGGCTGCTTTTTTTGCTTGCCCGATTGCACTTGTCACTGTACGTTTCCCCGAAACTGCATCTCCTCCAGCAAAAATTCCAGAAACGCCGGTCATCATATTTTTATCTGTTTCAATTACGCCTTTTTCAGAAATTTTAATCCCATCAATTCCTTTAAGGATACTTTCATCCACCGATTGACCAATAGCCAAAATCACGCTATCCGCATGGAGAATTTCTGTTTCTTTGGACAGTGATAAAATATCATATTTTTCATCATAGTTCATTTTATTTATAAAAATTTTATTTCCATCAATGCTATTAATTGTGCGAAGGCAAAGTATCTCTATACCTTCTGCCAGAGCTTCATTTATTTCTGTTTCATGGGAGGGCATGTTCCGAATGGTGCGTCTGTAGATGATTTTCACATCTTGCGCTCCTAAACGTAAAGCTGTTCTAGCAGCATCAATAGCTGTATTCCCTCCACCATACACCAAAACTTTTTTCCCCAGAGGAGGAAAATTAGTGAAGTCATCCTCTAATTTTCCAAATAAATCTACAGCATCAAAAATATGTGGAGTATTTTTTATTTCTATGTCCGTTTTGGACGCTTTACATGCTCCTATCGCTAGATATATAACATCGAAGTTATCGAGCTCAGTTCGGATTTTAGCAATTTCTTTTTGACAAATAATTTTTACTCCCATATCAGTTATTCTTTTTATTTCTGCATCTATAATGCGACGTGGTAGTCTGTACTTAGGTACCCCGTAACGCATCATTCCGCCGGGCTTAAGATGACTTTCGTATACAATTACATTATATCCTAGAATTTTTAAAAAATAAGCAGCCGTCAATCCACTGGGACCGCTGCCTACTATCAGAATCTTTTTTTCACTACACGGAGCAATCTTTCGGAAGCTCCATCCCTGAGCTATAGCCATATCCCCTATGGATCTTTCAAGCAAATTGATATTAACTGCTCCATCAAATTGTTCTCGGTTGCATGTTTTCTCGCAGGTATGGTAGCAGACGCGGCCCATGATCGCCGGAAATGGATTACTTTCTGTTATTATCTCCCATGCCTCTTGAAATTTTTCCGTTTTCGCCAAGGAGAGCCAAAGCTGAATATTTTCGCCGACCGGACAGGTGGAGTTGCATGGTGGTACCATTTTTATATACTCCGGCCGCATCGTTCTCCAGGACCCCGTTTTATTGCTAAGGCTCGTGGCAGCTTCCAAAACCGTCGCAAATGGTTTCCTCATATTATATATCTCCCCCATTTAGGCCGTATTTAACTATATTGGAATTTGCAACTTCCTGTAAGACGCTAACAGCGTCCGGAGTGGCGTTTTTTCCAAACAGATGGGCAAACCTTTTTTGCGGTTTTAGATAGTCTTCAACTGGAATGGGATCATCAATAGGAATTGATCCATATAGTTTACCATATTGAGCTTCAAATAATGGAAACAATCCACATTGAATTGCTAACTTTGCTATTCTTATAGTCTCCGACGTGGGAAATCCCCATCCCAATGGACAAGGTACATGTATATGAAGATATTTCGAGCCACGAATATGAATTGCCTTTGCTATTTTTTTTTCTATATCTTGAATATTTCCAATACTGGCAGTGGCTACGTAAGGAATTTCATGTGCTATGGCGATTTGTGAAATATTTTTGCCTATCTGCGGGTCATTTCCAAGGTAATTTTTATGGGGAACAGTAGTAGCAGTCCTTGCCAATGGAGGAGTAGCTCCGGATCTTTGAACTCCTGTGTTCATGTAAGCCTGATTATCATAGCAGATATATAAGACATCATCGTTGCGTTCGAACATACCAGATAAACAACCCATTCCTATATCGCAGGTTGCGCCATCACCGCCTTGAGCTATGACGCGAATATCTTCTTTCCCAGTTATTCGAAGGGCTGCTGCCACTCCGGAAGCTACCGCTGGTGCATTTCCGAACAAAGAATGAAACCAGGGAACATTCCAGGCGCTTTCCGGAAAGGAGCAGGAAAAAACCTCTAGACAGCCAGTAGCATTGACAATAATTATTTTTCCGCCTGTTGCATGATGAGCAGCGTCAATGGCACACCTCGCCCCCAGAGCTTCCCCACATCCTTGGCATGCCCGGTGACCACAAGTTAAAGAATTATTCCTGTTGCTACTAGATTGGATGGTTATATCGTCCTTCGATAATCTATTTCCCAGAGTAGGATTTGACATTAAACCTCCCCTTCCCTTCCGCAAAAATTTGCGAACTCATATTCTTTAGTAATGATCTCTTCTTTTAATCCAAGAAATGTAATCTTCTTGCAACTTTTTCGAGAAAGATATTCCTGGAGCATAAACTTAGTGATGTTTCGGCCACCAAGGCCAGCAATGATGGAAAATACTTCAGCATCTGTATCTTTCATTACCAACTCGATTTCTTGGAATAAAATCCCTCCGATTCCGACGGCAAGCGACTTTTCTAGAACGATTACTCTTTTCGCTTTTTTCAGAGAATCTTTCAAGGCATCGATTGGAAATGGCCGATAACTGACGATGGAAATAACACCAATTTTTTTTTCTTGCAAATTCAAGTCATCTACCACATCCTTTATGGTACCGGCAACGGATCCTAGAGTTACAATAATCGTCTCCGCATCTTCTGTCATATACTCTCGTAGCAGTCCACCTGAATCTCTTCCAAATTTCCGCCTAAATTCATCTCTCACACACTGAATTATTTTTAAAGAATCCATTTGTTTTTTATGAGCAAGGTAGCGAACTTCCATAAAATATTCCGGCGAGACCATTGTTCCAATTGCCAGTGGCTTATGGATGTCCAGGCTAGTAGCTGGGTTGTAGAGGGGAAGAAACTCATCAACTTCTTCTTGAGATGGAATATCGACGGGTTCGTAGGCGTGTGTTAGGATGAATCCATCGACGCAGACCATAACAGGAAGCCCAACGCTTTCCGCAATTTTAAAAGCCTGAATATGAAGATCCAGCGCCTCTTGATTCGTTTCGGCAAAAAGTATAATCCAGCCTGAATCCCTAACGGACATTGCGTCCGAATGATCATTCCAAATATTGATCGGTGAACCAATAGCCCGATTCCCAAGAGTCATTATTATTGGTAATTCCAGCCCGGATGCGTTATAAACGGCTTCTATCATGTATAATAGTCCCTGGCTGGAGGTCGCCGTATAGCTTCGAACTCCTGCTGCTTGGGCTCCGATAGCAACGCTCAGCGCAGCCATTTCAGATTCTACAATAACAAATTCACAATTCAATAATTCTCCACTTCTTATAATCTCTCCTACGCCTTCAACTATATGCGTCTGTGGAGTGATAGGATAAGCACAAATAACTTTAGGTCTGCACAAGGCTACCGCTTTGGCAATGGCTTGAGATCCTTCTAATTGATACTGCATTAAATCACCACTTTTAACGTCTCTTTATAGGCAACCTGAGCAGCACTGATATTTTTCTCGGCAATAGATCCGGAGAATTTCGCTTTTATAGCTTCAATTACAGAGTCAATTTTAATAATTCCGGACAAAGCTGCAAAACTTCCCAATAATACAGAATTGGGGATGGGCCTTCCAATGTGCTCCATAGCAATTCCCGTAGCATCAATGTGCCTTATTTTGATATTTTTGATATTACTTTGTATTTCAAATGATGAATTAATCAAAATAAAACCGTTGTCACCTATTCCGCGAAAAGCGTCAGATGATTCTATTACTGTTCTATCCTGAATTATCACAGCATCTGGTTCGAGAATTGGTTCTCTCAATCTTATCTCTTTGTCTGAAATTCTGCAGAAAGCCGTAACCGGTGCACCCATTCTTTCGGATCCAAAACTAGGAAATGCTTGAGCGCGTTTGTTTTCAAGAAAAGCAGCGATCGACAACATTTCCGCCGCCGTAACGACACCCTGCCCTCCTCTTCCATGAATTCTTACCTGAAACATAGTCCAATTATCACAGATATAAAACTACATGACAATACCCAAGAAGATGAGATGAACAAAGTTGATTTTTGGATCTGATTTGGGTTCGATCGTGCGTTAACTTTTACTATTGATCTTTTGACGATGAAACTGTAAAAAATGATGTTACGGCGAGTGTAGCTCAATCGGTTAGAGCGCCAGGTTGTGGCTCTGGAGGTCGTCGGTTCGATTCCGATCACTCGCCCCATATGAGCTCTGGAGATAAAAAATGAATAGTTTTAAATATGATGAATTAGTGCAAAAAGCTCTTATTTCTGTCGTAAAAAAAGTCTTGGAAGAGGTCGCTTTGAATGGCTTGTCGGGAGAGCATCATTTTTACATTAGATTCCGCACAGATCACCCCGCCACCCAAATACCAGCCTTTTTAAAGGAAAGACATCCGGAAGAAATTATGATCGTGATTCAGTATCAATTTTGGAATTTAAAAGTCTTTCCTGATAAATTTTGCGTGGACTTGAGTTTTAATGGTGTGCAGGAGAATCTTTCCATTCCATTTTCTGCTTTAACAGCTTTTGTCGATCCTTCTGTAAAATTTGCACTGCAATTTACTCCATCTTTTATTGTTGATCCAACTCCGGATGAGCCTAAAAAAGAGCCTGTTGAAAATAAATTTGACAAAAATGAAAAAATAATAAGCTTTGATAGTTTTCATAAGAAATAAGTTGGTTTTCCGGAATAGTCCCATGGACCGGTATCGCATTGGGTGATTGTGCTTCTTCTCCCGAGATGACCCCTTGGTTTAATTGATTTAGGAAAAATCAATGGATATGATGATCCTATACTTTGTAATATAGTCTCTAAATTTTCAGACAGTTTCGTTTCCTTCGTAAAATATGCTATTATTCCTCAGTTTTGAGGCCATCGAAAAATGTGTTCTAATTTTGTAATCTTAACTGCAGTTGCTCTGTTTTATACACAATCCTATGCGGATGCATTCGTATTTGTCAGCTTGAAATCTCCCCAAACAAACGTGAGGGTTGGCCCTGGTAAAGAATATCCTGTTAGTTGGGTGTTCATGAAATCAAATCTTCCTGTGATCCTTCTAGCAGAATTTAATCAATGGAGAAAGATAAAATTTCTAGATGGAACAGAAGGCTGGGTTCATCAAAATATGATTTCGCGAAAAAATACTGCAATTATAGTGACATCGCCTTATGCAGTTTTGTACAGATATGAATCCAATTCCCAACCAATGGCCAAAATAGAAAAAAATGTAATTGTCAAAGTATTAAAAAAGGGTAACGATTGGATAAAAGTGGAGTTCAATGGAATTAAGGGATGGATAAAAAAACAAGATCTGTGGGGTATCAATGAAAATTGAATGAAAGTAATCAATATTTTTTGTGAATTAGCTCTTTGTTAACATGACTTGTTATAAAGTCAGTTTTGGTAGTAGGAGGAAAATCATGAAAAAATTGATAATAGGTATGGTTCTAGCAGTTATATGTTCTACGAAACTGGAGTACACGGAAGGAGCGAAAGGGGCTGACTGGACATTCGGGAAGAAAGACAAAGACATGGAAGCCCTGATTAAGGAGGCATTGGGGGAAAGTGGTGCAGCTCATGGAGATAAGGTGTCGAGTGCCATACTTGCCTTGGAACAGACGTTCATGGACGTAACAGACTTCGACACAGAGCAAACCGCACAAGGGGCCGCGAGATCGTGTTGCGAGAAAGTGAGACAGTTCTTCGCTGGTGTGGGGGAAAAAGTGAAAGCGACCAAACTACTAACGACGGCGTTCGACCAAGCTAAGGCAGCGATACCACAGCTGGGCAGGCACCTGGCGACGTTAGTAGCAGATCCGAAACTTGGTAATGCCGGACACACAGCGAACATACTCAGCGGCGTCACCCTGTGTGTGGAGTACATGGCTGTACAGACATACGCAGAGAATGCATTAAAAAGCGCATGGGACGACCTGACCTTTAGTATGACGACAATGCTAGAAACAACGACGAACGCGGTGGAACAGGTACACCGCCAACTACAAGATAGAAATATAGTAACAGAACTACAAAGGGCGATCGGAATAGCAAGACAGACGGTGGCCAATGCTAGGACTCGCTTGGGACCGGAGGCGCAAACGCAAGCGCCGGCAACGTACACAGCACCGGCACCGGCAGCGTACACCGCACAGCCTGCGTACATAGCACCTGGTTACTCATCTGCACCCGTAACCCCGGCACCTGCCTATACTGCGCCGGCCTACCCTGCTGCCACCACGGCCCCGACACTGAAAGCTGGGAGATGAAGCATGCGAGAGAGGCGAAACTCTGCCGAAAATGGGACTGATTCAAAAAATAGGGCGCAATACACTACCGGAAACGACATGAAGATACCGAGCTAACAAAAAGCGACCCAACCAGAACCGCGCAAATACGCAGCTGGCCGCAACAGACACACAGACAGTCGGTGGGAATACAGATAGCGGAACAGACCCACCGCAACGGTATACAGAGAAGACAGAAATGACATACCACTAACAGGAACTAAATACAGCGCAGTGAACCAGCTGAAAAACTAAAAAAAACCAAGAGACGGAAGTAAATAACGGTGCAACAGAGCTTTGACAACTAAAAGGGAAAATAGTACATCAATTAAATTTTCGGAATTTTTCATCAGAAATACGGTGGTTGTACTTCCAGTTCAGAAGAGAAATTTCAGTGCCGACGGAGGAGTGCTTTTCCTTTTTGCGAGGCCAGAGGATCCATTTACGCAGAAGTAGAGGATTTCTGGAAAAAACGAGAGTTACGGCTCCCTCGGACTCTTCTTCCTTCCGGCATAATTTAATCGCGATGGAATCTTCGCTATTTTGGATGGATACTACTTTTAGCTTTTTTTGCAAATCTACTGTTTTTTCGAGAAGAAAAGAAAGCGGTGAGGAATAAGTGGTTGTCTCAGTCCTTTCTTTTAATTCTCGATCATAATAGATCATTTTATTACCCACTACAATAATTACATGACTGCCACAAACCATCTTCAATTTGTCAGGTCTTTTGAGAAAAAAATGTCCGTTCGAGATTTCTCCATTCTGACCTATCTGTATAAAGTCAGCTTCTAATGTTTTAATGTCATTTAAAAATTTCTCCACTACTGCAACTTTATCATCATTGCTTTTTTCTGGAATATCTGCACAAATATACCGAATATTGAGAAAGAAAAATAATATTAAGATAATGACACAATGGATCGTAAAGTTCTTTCTTGGTAACGTCATCATCGTCCGATTATCTCTCTTTTTCCAACATGATTGGCAGGAGAGACTACACCGGCTTTTTCCATCAAATCAATAATGCGAGCAGCGCGGTTATATCCGATTTTCAGATGCCTTTGAATAAAGCTCGTTGATGCTTTTCCTTCTCGTAATATCAAGGTTACCGCCTCGTTATACATTGGATCTTCTGCAGAGATTTCGAAATCATCGTTATCTTCTGATTTCTCATCATCCTCTAGAATGGTAGATATATAATGAGGCTCTCCCTGTGCTTTAAGATTTTCTGTCACTCTTTCTACTTCTACATCACTGACGAACGGGCAGTGGATACGGATCATTCGTCCGCCGGACGCCATGTAGAGCATATCTCCCTGACCCAATAACTGCTCGGCTCCCTGCTCCCCTAAAATAGTACGACTATCTATTTTGGAACTAACCTGAAAACTTATTCTTGTGGGGAAATTTGCTTTGATCGTTCCCGTAATAACATCTACCGAGGGTCTTTGGGTTGCCATAATTAGGTGTATACCTGCAGCACGGGCCATCTGAGCCAAGCGTTGTACTGCGATTTCGATTTCTTTTCCCGCAACTAGCATTAGGTCCGCCATTTCGTCCACAATTATTACTATGTAGTGGAGTAGATTCAGTTGTACCTCCTGCGTCTCGTAGGTTGGAGCACCAGTTTCCGCATCAAAACCTGTATGTACCTTCCGGGTTATTGCTTCACCGGTTTTTTTTGAGTTGCCAAGCTTAGCGTTATAGCCTTCTATGTTTCTCACCCCTAATTTAGACATGGATAAATAACGTGATTCCATTTCCTTGACAGCCCATTTTAACGCCGTAACGGCCTTCTTCGGATCCGTGACCACCGGTGTTAGTAAATGCGGAATATCATCATAGACAGATAATTCTAGCATTTTAGGATCCACCATAATGAACTTACATTCATTCGGAGAAAGCTTATAAAGCAAAGACAAAATCATGGCATTAATTCCAACAGATTTCCCAGATCCAGTTGTGCCAGCTATTAGTAAATGAGGCATTCGAGCAAGATCCGTCACGATTACTTCTCCAGAAATATCTATTCCAAGAGATATAGGTAATATAGCCGGCGACTTATTGTAGGTATCAGATTCTAAAATTTCCCTTAAATAAACAGTTTGGCGCTTCTTATTAGGAAGCTCTATGCCAAGAGCATTTCGCCCCGGAATGACAGAGACACGAGCTGACACAGCACTCATGTATCTGGCAATATCACTTGATAATCCAATGACGCGCGAAGATTTTATGCCAGCTGCCGGTTTCAATTCATACAACGTCACCACGGGTCCGGGGCTAATGCCAGTAATCTCGCCGCTAATGCCAAAATCACTCAGAACACCCATTAAATTGCTGGAATAAGCCTTTAGTTCGGATTCCGATAACTTTTCTCCCGTGGATTGGACTTCTTTTAGGAGGGACAGTGGCGGAAAAGTAAATCCATTTCCGTGGGTATCTTTGGCCACTCTGGCAATTGCTGCGGATTTTTGAACTAACTGCGTTTCTTTTACGTTTATCTCCGGAATTTCAGCAATCTTCTCCAGAAGCGATTCACTTTCTCGTTTAAACAATCGCATAAATTCCCTTAGGGAGGAAAAACTAAATCTCGTTGCATAAATTATACTTGCTAAAAATATACAGGAAACTACTCCAATTAATATCCAGAAATTATGCGGTATTGAAATATCTGTTATGCCTTTTATCTCTCGAACAAAAAGGTTTCCGACAATACCGCGATGCCGGGCTTCCATTTGAAAAATTTCCAGCATAGTCGAAAGAGAAATACAACTAATAAATGAAGAAATTATTCGAAAAAATGAAACAACATGATATCTTATCAGCTGTTGCCCAAACGACAGTAAAAACAAGGAAAACGCATAAGCAGATGTTCCGAAAAACTGAATCAATATGTCGGAATAGTAGCTTCCTGCTAGAGACAGTAAATTAGAAACTCCACCATCAATAACTGTATTTAGAGATAAATCCTCCGGGCAGTAAGAAACCAAAGCTACAATAGTAACTAACCCAAGAAAAAATATAAATACACCAAAAATCTCCACAAGCCTTAGGTATAGGCTATAAAAAAAGTTTTGACTATTTTTTGAAATCATAAATTTCCCTACAAGTAGTCCAATTTTATATCACAAATCAAATTATTGTATGGTACGCTCTGTAATTCCGTTTCGAACACTACTTTTTGATTGGGTAATAACTTCTTATGAGTCAAACTATGTGTCCAAACTTTCTTAAATGGAAAATCTTTCGCCACATTTTCATCATTTTTCAACGAGATAGTAATGCTAGTAAGAGACTTTACCGCGTCAGAGGTATTAACCAGTTCTCCCCTAAGTCCCATATAAAGAATATTATTTCTTACTACGAAAAAATTCGATAAATTTTGAATTACGAACAACTTTCTAGATTCTTCCTGAATTCCTAACGTTTCATAGAAGTCTACAACTGGAGGCCATATCTTTATTATTGAATTTGGTGCAAAAAACAAAGAAAAAATCGTAACAAAAACAACGAACCCAAAAAATGTCCACTTTATCAAATTAAAAACGTGCCGCCTTTTTTCCACCGCTTCATCGATAGCTATCTGCTGCCAGGTCGCGCCGCATATGGAGCAACGTACCAATTTCTCTTTGCCGATAACATCTGTCTGAACAAAATATTTGCAAGAACACGACGGACAGACGACTATCATTATTTCTCCATTGAGTTTTATTAAGTAAAATCTACCACCTAAATGTTACACACCTGACCTTATTTTTCAATAGACTCCTTCTCGAATTGACTGCATGACAAGGCCAGCAATATATAATAAAATGTAACGAGTACTCCCGCTATCTGAAACTAGAAATCGAGAATCATATTGACTTGGACAAGCGATTTATATTACAAAATGTAAGCTATGTGTCCCCATCGTCTAGAGGTCTAGGACATCGCCCTTTCACGGCGACAACACGAGTTCGAATCTCGTTGGGGACGCCATAATATCTTCTGATAGTTGGTATTCAAGCCAATGTATCTTTTGGTGACCAAGATTTGTAAATAACTTTTGCGGTATAATTTATGCTACTTCTTTTCTTGATTTTAAATGGCCATCTTCATCATAGGTATCGATAACACCGTATGGCTTTCCCTTCTGAAAGACCGATATTTCCATAATATCTCCACTGGGATAGTATTTTACCACTTCCCCGTCCAATTGATTATTTACATAATTGGATTGCTCCATCAAAGTTCCATCTGGATAAAATGATCGGCACTCGCCGTTTTGCATACCATGCTCGTAGACGGCGATTCGAATGATATTCCCAACGTTATCAAAAGAGGTAAATTCACCTTCAAAAAGACCGTTTTTAAAGTTTGCCAAGCCAACTTTAATTCCATTTGAAAACAGAATCGCTTCTCCATCCAGTTTGCCATTCTTAAAAGAAGCAAGCATAAGTGGTTTTCCAGTGAAAAAGAACTCCGCAGGACCAGACAATTCCCCGTCAACATAGATTAATTTGTTGGATAGTTGTCCATTTTCATCAAAAATTTTAGTTTCGCCGTGGGGAACTCCATTTTTCATAGAAATAGCCTTTAAAAGATTACCTTTTGCATCTTTTATTTCTTCAATAATAATTTCATTAATCTGATTATCCAAGTTGCAACATACCTCCCCCAATCGTGATCATCGGTGCAGATACCTTTGTCATGGCCTGGCCAGCTACTTCCACCTGAAGACCGGCTATTTTAACACCCAGTTGCCCCTGTGCTTCAAGATTCATATTTGCTTTCAGTGTCATACCCATGTTAGCCGCAGCATCCAACCCCATTCCAGCTTTTAGAGACATCCCGGTACCGGATTCTGCCTTAAAATCTGTTCCTCCTTTCAATGACAATGCAGTCCCAGCTTCTCCTTTTAAATCCGTACCACTTTTAAAAGTAAATGCCGTTCCGGCTTCCATCGCCGTGTCTTGTCCAGACTTAGAAGTGGTTTTTTTGCCGGATTCAAATGAAATATTCCCGTCCGCCTTAATTGTGATATTTCCAGACACCGTCAAGGTATAATTACCAGAAATATCATAACTTTGATCTCCTTTGCCGAGGGTAATCGTGCGGTCTCCCTTATCAAGTTTTTCAATGCTATTTCCTTCTTTTAAAATCATAGAATGATCTCCTTTATCCAGGCTAGTGGTACTATTGCCTTCCTTCAGAGTCGTGGAAAAATCCCCCTTGTCAAGATTAATGATATTATTTCCTTCAACTATGGATAGGGAATGATTTGCAGGACCATCTTGAGATTGCAATGTAACGCTTCTGGATCCTTTGAACAAATCCAAAGTATCATCCGCTTCCTCTATTTCTGTTTTTCTCGAATTCTTGATGTTTACGTAGACATCCTTTTGAGCATGCACATAAATCTCTTCTTTATCCTTTTCGTCGTTGAATCGAAATTCATTGAATCCTTTATCATCAGTGAATGTAACAGTCTTTAGCGATGATATCATAGCTTCTTTATCCGTATAGGTTGGCATAAATTTATCGTTGTATACGCATCCTACAATCAGTGGACGATCCGGGTCGCCATCCGTGAAACTTACGATCACTTCTTGTCCGACGCGGGGAATAAACACACTTCCCCAACCGCTTCCAGCTAATACCTGAGCAACTCGAATCCAACAAGAATCTTTATCATCCTTTTTTCCTTTCTGATCCCAATGAAAATGAACTTTCACGCAGCAATGCTCATTCCTGAATATTTCTTCTCCGGATGGACATGTAACTACGGCCGTCTGAGTTCCATGTATGCGAGGTTTAGGCGTCCTTCTGGGCGGACGAAATTCAACTCCTTTTTCAAAGGCTCGAAATTTATTTCTATATATATATCCGGAAGAACTAGAAAAATCATAAGAATGTTCTATGTCCAGGACTACGTATTCTTTATTAAACTTATTCACGTGATGATTCATAACCTCAAATAAAAATCCAGGTGTCAGATTAGCTGCAGTTGATGAGGCGCTGAATATGCAATGATTAAACTCAAAAAGCTGAACTCGTAGCTTTGATAAATCTTCCCCTTCTTGTAATTTCCCAAATGTTCCTGGATGTTCATAAAATATTGGTCCCTTCCATTTGCTATTTAATGTACTGAATAAATTTGTTTGGGAATTTCTATAGTTGAAGTCAGAAACAGAGCATCCTCCTGTATTGACAGCTATTGTCATACTGGTATCGAATACTCTTCCCAACGGGGATACATCACTACTTTTTTCAAGAAATTTGATTTTAGATTCTCCTGAAGATTTCTTAAGAACACTCGCACTATCGCCCAACACCAATGTATGTTTATTCTTTTCATGTTTAAAAAAATAAAATATTCCTTCGTCTTCCATTAGTCTGCTAATAAAATTGAAACTGCTTTCGCTATATTGTACACAGTATTCTCTTTCTACCTTTCCACGAAATTTTGTCTTGTCTTCTATATCTTTGATGCCGCAGTCCTTTAGAACTTGCTTTAGAATATCGATGGTGGTTTTATTCTGAAAAATCAAGCTATTTCTGTCGAGGGTTAACATCCATAAGCTAGGTCGAATGGTGACGTAGTACTCGGTCACATATAAATCGTGTTTGCTCTCCGTCGCACCCTGGGTAAACTCCGCAATGATGCCATCTATGTATCGCTCCTGGCTCTCGGATTTAAATGCTATGTTTATGTTTGAGCCTAGTGCTTTTTCCAGGTCCAAAGTACTATTTTTAGCAGAAAAAACAATTTTAAATTCAAAAAGATCTGAAATTCCCTCTTTGCCACTCAGTGCTTTTAGAATAATGTCAGAATCCCCAAAAGTCGTAGTGAGGTGAACCAGTAATTTTTCTTGGTTATACAAAATAGAAGACATATTACCACTCCACCAATTCCAAATGATAATCAAAATTATATCAAATTATAAGATATATTCGTAGTGCTATCTTTCATATTTTCCAGAGTTTTCTCATCAATGCGCTCTAATACTTTAATACTCACTAAAAAGCGCAGTCTTCATTTGGAAGGATGCAAAATTCAATCTAGGGAACAACCATCCAATCTTTCCATGTCGATCATTTTCTGACGTGGAATAAGCTACTAAACTAGAGGCCTTCCCGGCGAATAGTCTCAAATTTCTGTAGCTTTTCAGGCAGATCCCTAACAGCTTCATCTGTCCGCTCCAGGTGAGCACGCGTCGCATCGATCAATTTATTTATATAATCGGATACCGCTAGCTCTGGAATCTTTTTCATCTCACAATAAGCGCTCTTCTGATCTTGTAGTTGTTTCAAGCGGGCCATATCATACGACTGCAGTTCCATCGCGAGTACAGGACCATTTTCTCTCAACTCATGTATCCAGTATACTAACAAGTCCGTTGCCAGCGAACAGCGAAATCTCTCCATGTCATCTATAGTTAAACCTGGTTGTTGTTGGAGTAGATGATGGAAATCGAGCAGTCTTTTAACGAACATGTTTTCCTCTGCTACTTGTCTGAATTCTTCAAACCATGGTTTTAGACAACCATCAAAATGTAGAATAATCACCTGTCTGAGCTCTCGCACTAAGGTCATCAGATAATCAGGATCAAATAAAAAAATTTCTAGCGCCATTTCTTGCAAACTTTTTTTCACACCTCTCAGATAATACTCCTCTGCTCGTGGGGCAAGCCATGGAATAAGACTTTTAGGATTAAAATTAGCCCGTGCTGATAGTATCTCAAACGTCAATGGAGATAGTAGTTCTTCATCTAGCCCGGCGTGCATCACTGCCTCTTCGCTATGACCACCCACCTTGTCCACGTACACCTGCAACTGTTCCGGCGGAGTTTCTAAGATCCATTCTATAATGGGGAGTATTGCATTTTTGTGTAGCAAACCATCTGGTTGTTTTTCAAAAAGAGACTCAACCCTTTGTGTTACCGCTCCAATAAAGCCCGAGATCAAAGAAAATTCAGTCAGAAATCTAAGACTAGCATCTTGGATACATTTTAAAGGCAATACATCGTCGAGCTTATCAATTTCATCTCTAAACCTAATAAGGTATTCTATTTTAATTAAATTGTTCTCGGATTCCGATGTGAATTCTCGTGCTATTGCCACAATATATTCGGAATATTCGTTTTGCGTTTCTTGATGAATGCGCTCTGCATTTGCCCTGAATGCATCTCCTTTCTGCGCCAGAATTCGAGGATGTAGCACATCGAACAGCAGAACTCCTGCGCTCACATCATGACAGGTAACCTCACCTGCTGACACTGCCGTCCAGCGGGCGAACGTTATTTGATTTAAATCCGCAGACACCACCGGACTATTAGCCTCCTTACCATGTTCAAAAATATTTCTCAGACCACCAAAAAGCCATGTATCCGAGTCCAGCCAGAGAACGAAACGCACCTTCTTTTTACCCCACAATTTGGATGTAAAATCATCATTTTCATTAAGTTCATCAAAGATTTCTGGAATGTATAGCTTGAAAAAAATCAAGGGATTCCACTTAGTTTTATATTTTTCTAACCAGCTTACATCCAAAGAACGAACAGAATTTATCGGAACTGGAATCACGCGTACTGAAGGAGATGTCATAACCTCAATCGATGAGCTTTCTTCCGAGAAAAGCCCTTGGTGAAAAATAATCACATTGATAGGATCTGACGTCGTTCTACTAATTAATTGTATAGCTTCCGTCGTCGGTTTCAGATACCCGCGATTACAGGCAAATACAACAGACATAGGTTCTTTTTGAGTCAAGTCAGGTAAATATCCAGCCGATATTTCTTGCAAAAATACTATTAAAAAAGTAAGACAACGATACCTTGATATCTTCGATTCGCACATATATTTCTCATTACTCTCACGGTGATTTTAACTTAAATTTCATAAAAAAATATAAAAATCTTGCAAATCTGCCCAAAAAAAGGAACGGTATTTGATATCAGAAAAATTATAGAGATCCTGAATTCCACTTAACCATCATCTACCAAAATATGTAAAGCAATACAGGTAAATATTTTATTTCTATGATATATACAATTATGCATTAAATTTCATATAGTAATATAATTCATTGGGACGCTTAGCTCAGCGGTAGAGCGCTACATTCACACTGTAGAAGTCACAGGTTCGATCCCTGTAGTGTCCACCATGTTTTGTAAAAATTGTTGGCAATAGCTGTTTGTCTCGCGTGCATGCAGTTCCTGAAGTACCTCTGTCCCCCGAGGCTTTTTGAGCTTGTGTTTTGTATTTGCCGTCAATTTATTTAAAATCCAGGATTTTTTATTGCGGTAAAATATTCTCCAAATTGCAGTTTTTTCTCCAAATGAGGGGAACTGGAGAATTCTCTCCAATCGCCTGCCGCAGAGGCGAAACCAGGAAAATGCATAAAATTGCATCGCAAAAGTTCGACCAAATCGATTGGAGTAGCGGTGGTTTTGAGGGAGAACTCGAGGTTTTCTCTGGACCTCGGTGATGGTTTTTGTTGATAATCCAGGTTGAGTATGAGATATATTGAGATTGGCAGATAAAATCCGGGTAACGGTTGGATTTCTGTGCAATATGCTGCTTTAATCAAAGCTACAGTTTTTTCAAAAAATCAAAATTTATTTTCACATTTTTTACTCTTTGTTAATCTTTTTGTGAGATAGTGAATTTGTATTGTAGAAGGAGAATAAAAATATGAAAAACGTAAGTAGCGTATGTTTTCTACATAGGAAAGAATATTTTTTGTTTTTTGATATATTTTTTAGACAAGAGGAATAAAAATGGAAAAATTCATTAAATCGATGATGGTAATTGTAGTTATGACGATTATACACGTCCAGAATTCCAGTTGTATGGCTTTGGATGAAATCGGACAGGGGTATTTGAACACGTTGGCAGAGGAAGGTTGGGCCCATGACGGTCTTGTTGAAAAGAATTCGACAAACCATTTTTTGTCTGATAAAGAACAGGCGAATAAAGTTAGCGGAGGCTCACACCAAGCAAGAATACTTGTTTCGACAAAAAGAGGGGTAGGAAAAAAAAGGCGCGGTTATGGCTGTGATGGAGTTGATTAGGCAAGCAGCGGAAGCTGATGTTAGAGCTGGCTTTGCTGGTTGCACACAAGAACCTGGAGCACAGTCTGGAGAATTAAAAATTTGTTTTGGACAGGCAGGACAAATAGTCCTCCAAGGCGTGCCTATTGTAACTCAAGGCAAATCTGGCTGGACGGAAAACGCGAAATACAGAATAACTGGTGTGGAGATTGCACCTGGGGGAAAGTCTTTTTCTCATTTTTTCCCACTAATCGGGGAATAGACACTATCTCGAAGAGATTCAGAAGACTAACCATGTTCGTTTATAATACCAAGTTCTGTTGCAAAACGCTTTTTAGAGCCCCTAGAATTTGAGGCCAAATATCAGCAAATACTAATAAACAAACATGGTTACTGGCGATACTTGGAACCATTAGAGAAGGATGAAACAAAGGAACTTGGTCGAAATATGGAAATTTATCACATAACAACCCAACTTGTCGTAAAAACTAAGTCTCTACAAAGCTACTCCACGTCTGAAGTCAACGCCATTTTAGATTTTCAGCTTTTTACTTTTATTGTTCCAGACGAAATACAATAGACAACGGACTAATATGAACACCTATTAAAAATCTTATATCTGAAACGATTTTTTCTTCACAGGAAGATAATTCATCAACAACCTTCCGAAGGTTCTCAACAGCTTTTGTTTCTTGTTCGCGATTCCATGTCCCCTTATAAAGGCAACAAAGTCTATTGGTTGCTCCATGCCACATATAAAACAACTTGCACTTATTAAGTTTTGTATTGTCTTCTATAGAAGTAACAGCATTCAAAAAATCATGCGAAGAAAAAGATTGCAAATCTGCAGTCCACATTTCAAAGCTTCTGTCACTATCGATATATTTATTGTGTGCTTCTTTCCATTCCTCTTTTGTAACATTGAAGTCCAAGCCATAATAGCCAATCTGTTGTTCACAACGCCTTTGACAGACAGGCTCCATTGCTTCACTTCCAAAACATATCACCACTGCAGCGCAACAAACTCTCGCAAGCACACCGCGCACACTATCCTTGAACATTTTAACCATATCATACCTCCCAAACGTTAATAATCACACAATCATCAAAAACACCAACGAGACATTGCTAATTTCAGGATAAAGAAACATGGAAGACGGAAACACCCGACGGAGATCCCGACCACCGCTTTCATCATCTCTCAAGCATCGTCTCACCTCTCTGCAGCTACTACCAGAGTCAGGCTAACAAATATAAGTCACGGAAGCAAGCGCATTTTAAGGAAAAATCAACTATTATTATTGCAATATATTTTATCCAAAAATGATGCGAAATATTTTTACTTTTTCCGCTATTTTTTTATTGCATTAAAATCTGTTTGATGTGAGAATACTATTCTTCCTTTGTTGAAGACACTGTTGCAGTAACCTAAAATCAGCATTCACGATTCGTCAAAGTTGTGTCGTCCTGAGCTACTCGTCTTCTTTCTTAATCACCAATTTGCTTATGCCGAAGTATGCGAGTCCGATTTCTATGATGCGGTCGATTTCGTCTGGGGTAAAAAACATTGCGATTGCGGCAACAATGGCGATAATTCCCTTTGTTTTATCGTTTAAAATCAAGTGTTAATGTTCATCAGGACGCTAGTTATCATCCTCTTCGATGGCCTTTTCGACTTCTTCCACAGACCATAAAGG
>JAITBT010000054.1 GCA_031283445.1 Holosporaceae bacterium
AAGCTTACTTTGTATCAATGTTGACACAAACGTATTTTCAACAGGTCCAAATTTCAAAAAGACCATGAAACATATCAATGTCACCAGAAGAACGGCGGAAATTACCATAATTATCAGTGAAGTCACTCTCATAATTTTCAAGATTCGCAGGGATAGTGGCTTTACTATTAGTACAGAAAAGGACTCTTTTGCATAGTTTCGCAGAGGAAACTCTAATTCTAAATTAGTTTTGGAAAGGGAATGGTTCTCCTCTATCTTTTGCGTCTGGTTTTTCTTTTTTCTGTAAATCAGTCTTACGGCATTACTAAAAAAATTCATGATACAAAAACCCATTATTTAAAAATAATTCTGTATCAGAATTTTTTTATGAAAAGTTAACAACAGCGCTTTTTTTATTTCTTATCTACAATTTTAATAAAATTATCTTCAGAAATTATTTTGATACCCAGCTTTTTCGCTTGTTCTAGTTTTTGCCCTACATTTGTTCCAGCAACAACCAAAGATGTTTTAGCAGAAACAGATGAAGTCACTTTCCCTCCAAATTTCTCTACCAATTCTTTGACTCCTTCTCTTGAAAACTTTTCAAAACTTCCGGTTAAGACGATGGACTGTCCATCAAAAATATCATTTTCCGGTGATGCCATGTCCATTATTTTAATAATACCAGGAGAATTTTCATCTCCACATAGCCCTATAACTAATTTCAAATTATTTTCCTGAGAGAAAAAAATATCAAAATCATTCGCAATGGAACTACCTACTCCTGAAATTTCACATAGCCGTTGACCTTCTTTATTTTTAATGCATTTTAAAAAAACCTCATAAGTGTGAAAGAAAGTCGCCATTAATTTAGACACCGCCCGACCAGTCTGGGGAATACCTAGTGCATAAATAAATCTGTCCAAAGTTATTGTCCTAGCCGCGTTAATTGATCTAAAAAGATTTTCGACGGATTGCTTGCCCCAACCTTCAAGATTTTCCAGATGCAATTCTTTATTTTTGGATTCCATATAAAAGATATCGATTGGTTTTTTTATGATTTCTTTTTTAAATAAAAATCTAATGTTTTGCTCTCCCAACCCATCGATATTGAAGGCGAACTTTGAAACAAAATGTATCAATCTTTCCACTAATTGTGCTTCACAATTAAAATTTATGCACTTGAGAGCTACTTCGTCCTTAATCTTAAGGATGGGAGAACTACAGCAAGGGCAGATGGAGGGAAATACAAATGGCATTGCATTCGTCGGTCTTTTTTCCAAAATCGGATGAAGGATTTGGGGAATTACATCGCCGGCGCGCTGAAGTATAACTCGATCTCCGATTCTTACATCGCGCTTTTCGACTTCATCTTTATTATGCAGAGTTGCCCGCGATACCACAACGCCACCTACCGTGATCGGCTTCAATATTGCCACTGGAGTTATATTTCCCGTCCGTCCAACCTGCAAAATGATGTCCAAAACTGTCGTTTGGGCTTTATCCGCAGGAAACTTGTAGGCAATGGCGTGACGTGGAAATTTTGATGATGCTCCTAATTTTTTTTGAAGGGACAAATCATTAACTTTGTAAACTATTCCATCAATATCATACTCTAGCTCCACTCTCCGTTTTTCAATTTTCTTATAAAACTCAAACGCTGTAGACTGATTTCTACAGAGCATTATTTCCGACGATACAGTAAATCCGTACTTTTTTAGAGCATTAAGAATGTCTATTTGAGTAGCGAAATTACCTTGTTTCGAAACAATTGCGTAGGCGAAAAATGTTAATTTTCGAGAAGCAGTAATTTGGGAATCTAATTGCCGAAGAGATCCTGCCGCCGCATTGCGTGGATTCGCGAATAATTTTTCACCCTTCTCTTCGCGTTCTCTATTCAATTCCTGAAAATGAGATTTCAATATTATAATTTCCCCGCGAATTTCTATCTCCTCTGAACAATCATCGATTCTTTGGGGAATACAATTCAAACTCATAATATTCGACGTAACATCTTCTCCAACTAGGCCATCACCCCGGGTTGCGGCGGTGATTAGCGTTCCTTTCCTGTAGACAATTGATACCGATAGGCCATCCAGTTTAGGCTCCAGAACCAATTCTTCATTCGTTCTTCCGGATATCTTTTCTACTCTCTCGATGAAATCAGAAATATCCTCTTCGTTGTAGGCATTTTCCAATGACAACATTGGAGTAGGGTGCACTACCTTTTGAAATCCTTTTAAAACTGGGGATCCTACTTTTTGGGATGGACTACCGGAAGATTTCAGTTCCGGAAATTCTTTTTCTATTTCCAGAAGTTCTCGGTAATATGAATCATATTCGGCGTCACTCACACTAGGGTCATCGAAGATATAGTATTGCCTAGAGTATTTATCTAGCAGGTCAGATAATTCTGCGTGCCGCTTTCTTTTGCTGGAATAATTCACTTTCTAAAAATCTTTCCGATATGCTCCGCACTTAATTATAGATTTCTTTGTCTCATCTAGGTTCTCATCTCAGTTCTTCCCGGATTGTTCTCGTCGTGGCAGTATAACACGAGTACATGCGTTCCATCACAGTTTCGTAGTCGACCCAGCATTTTTCTCGCGCGTGTATCTCTCCCGCTGCCGATGTAGCTGTCGGCCACCCCTGTTATGTATCATTCATGCTGAGAAAGCTTGTTCAGTTGGCTGGATCTAGCAGTGCTATCATTTCTAGTTCTTCCATTTTCAGTCTTTCACAGGTATTTAACAGCAAGCGCCATTCTTTCTCGAACAGTGCCATGGCTGCAGTTGGCCATTTGCCCGTTTCGCGTCTCTTCGCCTCAAGCTCGCATCTGCCTGATCCCATTTCGTAGGTTGCTTCGATCCACAGTCTCTCTGGCTCCACATTTTCCTTACAATACCGTTTTCAGACCTTCGCGTCTGGTATTTTTTGGAGCTCTCCTCGTTCAATGCGTTGGGAGTCGAGGGAGGCGTGCAGCTTTTCGCTCCTGGTGTTCATACTATCCATCCTGCGGTAGTCGTCGTCCAGTTCTTCGCCCCCTTTGTCGTATTCAGTCTCACCGGTTAGCATCATCTGCATTCTGCTCTCTGGTGCGTTATTCTAACACATCTTCAGCTGTTCTAGCCTGTTCTCTGAGTCTTCGTTCTAACTCATCTGCTTTCTCGCCAGCACGTCTTGCGCCGGTTCGTAGGGCATCCGCTACCGTGCTGTTCAGGCGTACTCGTCCCACCCCTGCTGCCCACGAGAGTTCTAGCATAGAGTGTTCGGGATTTGTGAAGGTAGCCATTGATCGTCCATATTCCGCCTGTGCGTGCCATTTAGCCATACTCAAAACAGCCATAAACTTGTCTTTTAGTAAGTCTGGGCATCCTGGTATGGCCGCCGCGGTGTTGCGGAGAGCGAGTTCACCATACTGCACTTGCGATGATAGCTCCAACACTGCGTTTACCGTGTCCTGCCAACTCCTCAGGTCCGAGGGCGTCTTTACGTCTGCCAGTTCCAGTCCCATCTCTAGGTCTTCCCGAATTGATCCGGCTGCGAACTCCACTGAGAAAGCGATCAGTCCGTCCACCAGCAGCATCATCTCGTCTTCTGTCAGAGGTCGATTCGTCAACGACACTTTTGTATTCCCGCTAATCACGAAATTCATTATAGCGTCCCGGTGTCTTTCTTCCAGATTTGTCGGTGGAGTTTTGACTACTTGGATCACTATACTTCGGTCCGCGATCCCTATTTGTCTACCTGTTGCGGCGTCAATCGTCACCGCCTGTCCATTTTTAAAGCTTACCAAGCCCACCGTGTTACGGTACTCTTGCAGCAACGTGGTCAATTGGTTTCCCGGCCCGAGCTTATCTCGCCACTCTAATATAAGTCTCATGCATTCTGTTGTACCGCTTTGGTAGGTAACCACTGACTGCTTCCAGTGTATTAGCTGTTTCACTTGTTGCAGCTTAAGCTCGTTGTTTTTGTCCCCTCCTACATAACACAGCAACTTTATATGTCGGGCGTAGACCGCACTTAGCAGCAGCAATTGTATGCTGGACACATTTGTCTTAGGCACGTTGTGTCCGTCGTACAATGTTAGCGGTTCTGTTCCTGCACCCTCAGTGAAGAAAAGCGCTACATCATCTAATTCCCCCAGGCACGCGGCTCCATCCTGGTACTCTGGTACGCCTCGCCCACGTCGAAATGCTGGGTTCCCGGCCCAGAAGCCAGGTAGCCAGTCCTTCATGTTCTCAGCCTCCGCTTTATCGGTTATCACGAGGACCGCGCTTGTGGTTCTTCCCCCGGTAGTTCTGGTCATCCGTCTAAAACCCTCGGGAGACCAAGAGTCTAGGTCAGTGTGGCCCAACATCCCGTGAGCGGCGTTTAGTGTCGCCGCCATGGCGAAAAATGCAATTACACGTTTCATGTTTTTGTTTGTCCTTTCAGTATTTTATTATAAGTCGTTTTTGTAGCTCTGCCTGGCCGTTGCGCTGCACTGTCTAGGCGCTCTTCCCTGCTGGCTCAGCTGTGTTTCTTCCTATGCAGATACTTTCCATGAATGCACAGGTCTGGCGCGGCCCGGGCGGCACCACGTCTTCGCCCAGCACCATCCGCATTCGGCTATCCGCGGTGTTATTCTAACACAGTTTCAGCTGCTCCAGCCTGTTCTTTTGGGCTATTGTTTTCTCACTGCCGCTACCGTTGCAGCTTTCGTCACCGCTAATTCCACGGCAACCACTGTCGCTTCGTGCAGTCTCTTAGTTCCCGCCTCTCCCGTTCCCGCGAGTTCCGACATACCGGTTTCGGGAGCTGTCAAGCCAGCCATCGCCAGTGCATAGGCCTCCTGTCCGCGTCTCATAGTCGTTGCCACACCAGTGAGCAATCCGCTCATCAGTTCATCTGTGTGCGTTATTCGTGCTGCCTCGAGTTCTAGCGATTCGGCATCAACATTTTGTGGTACTTGCATTCGATCGAGCACTTTTCTTAATCCGTCGTGCCAGCGTGCCTGTTTCGAGGGCGTGTCTACGTTTGCCTGCCGCCGTTTTTCTCCTAGAACTTTCCACATGGTTCCTTCCGCGTACTTCACCGCGTAAGAGATCATTACTTTTGCCAGCAGAATCTTCCCATCGTCCGTCAGCGGTTGCATGGTTGGTCGCAATGTCGTATTCCCATCAAGCACGTAATCCACCATCGAGGTCAGGTTTTGTTTTCCCGCCATGTACAGTGGATCCTCGATTAGCTGGATCACTATACTTCTATCTTTATTATCGATTAGTTTTCGTGTCGTTGGGTCAACCGTCTTAGGACGGCCATCGTTAAAGGTCATCAAGCCCACTATTCCTTGGTACCGCAGTAGCAACTGTGCCAGAGGGCCTCCCGCATCGAATCCATACTTCCATTCGAATATCACCCTCATACTTTCTTGCGTACCTTGGTGACTGGGCACCAATGCATGCCACCATCTCAGTTGCCGTTCTAACCGTTGCAGTCCAACCCTCGGGTCGCCATTTCCCTCCACGTAGCACAATGCCTTTGCTTTCCCTTCAAAGATCCCATTTATCAGCAGCAGAGGTATTGCCGTCACGTCTACCCCTGGAACCATCCCTCGGTCGGGCAAGGCGATCGCTTCAGCTTCCGCGCCCTCAGACAGGAAAAACGCTACAGTGTCGACTTGACAAGCGAACGCCGGACCGTGTGCGCGTCCCGCTTCTCCCGGCCCCCCCCGGTAGCTCCGGTCTTTCGCCCAGATCGCACCCAGTATCCTGCGTGCCCATTGGTTTTCTGATTTATTCCCCACTATCAGTACTGCCTTGTTCGGGTGATCCGCCGCCACCCCTATCAGGTGTTTAAAACCCCTGGGAGATCGAGAGTCTAGGTCAGTGTGGCCCAACGTCCCGTGAGCGGCGTTTAGTGTCGCCGCCATGGCGAAAAATGCAATTACACGTTTCATGTTTTTGTTTGTCCTTTCAGTATTTCATTATAAATCACTTCATTCTTTGTAGTCAGTTGCAAGCACAAAGCTATAGTCAATCTGGTAGCTTTACTAGTTCCGCAAACTGTCATTTTTCAAAATACCATATTCACTCTCCCTATTTTCGTTGCATCCTAGTCTAACTAAAGACCATATGCAATAATTTTTTTGTAAAAGGAATACTTCCAAAGTAAGAAAATTCTGGATAGATGACTTTCTCAAAGCCAGCATAATTTGATGCCGAAATTCTAGATTAGTTGACTAGATGGCCTTACCAAAGTATTCTTTTAACTTATCTTCAACATCTATAGAGATAAATACTGTCTTTCTGGAGGATTTATGACCAAAAGTAACTTGGCAGAAGGATCTTTTTATTCCGAAAAAGGCTGCAAGAGTATTTTCCAGAGCGGCGTTGGCTTCTCCCTTTTGAGGAACAGCTAGAACAGTTACTTTTATTCTATCTTCGACAATCCCGATGACCTCGTTTTGGGAAGATCGAGGCACTACTTTGACCTTTAAGTATATTCCATTGCTCGTTTTTTTATAATACTTACACTGCTGCACGTTTGCTATTTTCTGCTCAGGGAGAGAGTAATACACAGTCTATGGAAAAGCCATATTAATCTATTGGAGGACTTTCGTCGAATAATCCGGGTTTGGGAGTAAAGACGACGACAGTGGTGAAAAAATTAGAATTAACTGTGCTTCTGGGATTCAATATATAAAAGCCAAAAGCTTCTCGAGGCGTGACATCTTCATTTCTCCTACCATCGGAAAACATGTATTCGGATACATAATAATGGCAACATTCTAATATTATTTTAAATTCTCCTTTTTCTATTCTTAAATCCTTAAATATTTGAGAGGAAGGGCAATTCTGCGAAACTTTGATACTACTACCACTGTGTTGTTGAGGCGGTTTGTACTTGACGCAACTGACATAAACGTCATCTAAATAAGAAACGACCATCCAAACGACTTTGGCATTTCCATTGCCGAGTCCATTAACATAATAAATAAAAGCATGAGGGAAATGCCCGAGCGGCATTACGAGATTAGCGGTTCCACGCATGGTCATTCCCGGATATACAGACAGATATGCTCCAACTAGAGCGTTTTTTAAATCATTTTTAGTAATTTTCTTATCAATTCTGTTTTTTGAGGTATTTTGGATTATGCTGATCATCTCGTTGGCGACGAACTCCATCCGTTCTTGCATACGGGCGTACTTCGGCGCATCGTGCATGTAGTAGATAAGTATAAATAGAATAGGAACAGCGACCGCAAATTCGATGAGAATAGCTCCCTTGCTGCCGAAGACTTTTAGATTTTCACAACAAAAGATAAATTTAAAAAGGTATTTTGAAACGGGATGATTTTTCTCGGCAACTTTCTTCTCCTCTTGATTGCCGGAAGGAGTGTAGTTTCCGCTCCATCGGGAATTGTTCTTTCTGCCTCTCAGCATTTTAGTTAAATTATGTTTCATTTTATAGAATGCATTTTTAATAATCTTTATTAAATCGATCATCGCTAACTCCCGCGCCATTACCTATTGCTAATCGTCTTTAGTAATCCAAATAATCTAAAGCAAATTTATGAAAAAATAATATTTATTGAGATTTTGTAATGCGTAACAAAAGAACCAAAACGTCCTGCAGCAGTGTTTCTAGATTCAGTCGAATTTTCTCCCTATTAAATTTAATTCATGCTGGCAAGGCTTTTTATTTTAACCATTTAGCCATTATGCTGCCGGGGTTTTTTATAATTTCCTCTATTATTCCGGAGGCGATGATTTTTCCGCCTTCCGGGCCGCCCTTTTCTCCCATTTCGATCACATAATCAGCGCTTTTTATAACGTCGAGGTCATGTTCGATGACAATGATGGTTGCGCCGTTGGCAATCAGGATCTTTAGAGTATGAATCAAGACTTCCACGTCTTTGGGATGCAGTCCGATGGTCGGTTCGTCGAGCACAAACAGCGTATGCTTGTGCACTTTATTAATTTCCATGGACAATCTCATGCGCTGTACCTCACCTCCGGAAAGTTCCGGCGTTCCCTCTCCCAGCGTCAGGTATCCGAGGCCGATTTGCTCCATATTGATCAATCTTTTCTGGATATTCGGTTCTTTTAGGAAAAATGCAATGGCCTCGTGAACCGTCATTGCCAGCACATCAACGATGGATTTTCCTTCGTAGAGGATTTTCGCAATTTTCGCGTCGTAGCGGGTTCCGTTGCAATCGGCACAGGGGACGGAAAGATCCGGCAAATATTGTATATCGATATCCATTGCTCCAAGGCCCTCGCAGGCAGGACATCTTCCCTGCGCGTTGTTGTAGGAGAACCAGCTTTCGGTGTATTTTGTGGCGATCGCTCCGTCCGTGCCGGCGAAAAGTCTGCGTATCAGATCGAAAATTCCGGTGTAGGTCGCTACGGTGGATCTGCTGTTTTTGCCGATGGGACTCGCATCTACGAATTGCACGTTTTTGATGCGTCCTGTGTCCAATTTTTCGATGAAATTCGGAAGATTTCCGTTGGCGCGGATCGCCTCCACAAGACATTCCAGCACCAGCGTTGTTTTTCCGGATCCGGAAACTCCTGCAACCACAGATAATCTGTTGACGGGAAACCGCGCTGTAAGATTTTTCAGATTGAATTTTTCCGTCACGCGAATTTCTATGGCTCCGTGTTTGAAAATGTCGCCGTTAGCTACAACAGGGCAAGCGCTGTCTTTTGCTGCAAGATACGGTCCGATGATCGAGTTTTCATCTGCAACGATTTCCGCCGGATTTCCGGAGCATACCACGTGCCCGCCGCTTTCTCCGGCTCCCGGTCCCATCTCGATCAGATAATCCGCCTCCTTCAGCAGCAGAGTATTGTGATCCACAAACACGACGGTATTGCCGTTTTCCGCGAGATAATGAATGGATTTCACAATTCCTTCGATATTAATGGGATGCAGTCCGATGGATGGCTCGTCGAACACATACAGCACTCCAGTTGTATCGTTTTGGATGATTTTCGCCAGCTGAATTCTCTGAAGTTCGCCGTTGGAAAGAGAATTTCCGAGTCGATCGACAGCCAAATACGATATGCCCAGCGAGTTCAGTACTTCCAGTTTGATATTGAGTTCACCCAGCAATTCCATGACAATTTTTTCCACTCCCGAAGGCGGATTGTTCCTCAATTTTTCAGCGAAATCGCGCAATTCTCCGATGGTCATGGAGGACACTTCACCTATGTTGCAACCGCATAGTCTGCTGGCCAAGATGCGGGAATTCAACCGACTGCCGCCGCATTCCGGACATGTCTCCGTATCGAAATATCTCTCGACCTTGGACAGAGTCAGTTCGCTGGAGCTTTTGGCGCTGTTCATCACTGCCAGATACGCATTTTCGTAGTTGACGTTCAGCGGAACGACTTTTCCGTTATCATTGTCGTAAACAACCCGATGAATGCCCTCTTCTCCGTGCAAAATGATATGTTTTTCTTTGTCTGTGAGATCTTTGTAGGGAACGTCGATACGCACACCCAACTCCTTGACCACCAGCGGAGTGAGAGTCCGTCCCATCATGCGCCAGGGGGAGACCGCGCCCTGTTCGATGGTCAGATTTTCATCCGGAACCAATTTTTGTGGATTGATGACCCGCACAAAACCTAATCCCTTGCATTTTTTGCAGGCTCCGTTCGAATTGAAGGAAAACGATTCGGCTCCGGGAAGAGGAAAATTCTCTCCGCATCGGGGGCAGCAGATAGATTCCCAGTCCCTGATCCCTTCGAGAGACGGCTCCACAAGATGACCGTTGGGACAGGAATGACTCCCGAGACGCGAAAACATCAGACGAATGACGTTCAGCACTTCGGTCATGGTGCCGACGGTGCTTCGGACGCCGGGAATCGCAGGCCGCTGGCGCAGAGCAATTGTAGACGGCAGATAGCGAATCGAATCTATTTTCGCCTTTTTCGGCTGGGCAATGCGCCGTTTGGAATAGGCGGACAGCGCGTTCAGATACTTGCGAAATCCCTCGGAATACAGCACTCCCAACGCTAACGAACTTTTCCCGGAACCGGATACTCCGCAGATCCCAAGGATTTTTCCCAGAGGAATATCGACGTCAATGTTTTTCAGATTGTTAACCCGAGCTCCTCTGATTTCAATACATTGCGGCATACTACCTCCGCTCGACAATCAGTCCAGCGCCATCAGCCATTTTATTAGTATTATACCAACCTGTTGTGCAATTCAAAGCCTAGATTTAGATTAGCACCTTTTTTATTTATGGATCTGCAGGTGACATCTACCAACAATTCTTACTATACTGACTCGTTTCTACTCATTCGGAGAGATAACGTTCTGATAACTGTTCCTCAAACTAACACGATGATATATAACCAAATCTGTGCAATACATTATACCCAGCAGTAAAATTGGTATAATTACGCACATTATCATTAGGATATAGCCTCCGTAACGTCGAAATTTTTTCATGTTCTAGAACTTCCTCTATTTTTTTTCTTCGACTCGAAAATCTTGTTTTTCAAAACTGACACGAATGCTTTTAGCAGTTGGCGGAACAGTTACACGATGTGCACCTGGAGAGCCGTAATTACCATAAGCTATTGCTGCAAGTGGCACCATATTGCTATCTTCATATTCTAGTTCGCTCGCTGGTAATTTCCTTTTTTGGGCAGATAATTGCCATTCGAAGATTTTCATTTTATCTGGGTTATCTCTTACCAGCTGAATTATGGTATGAAAATATTCACTTGCTGACATTTTTTTCAGTTCATCTAGCAGTTCCTGATCATAAATAATTACAATGTGAAACTTAACAGCAGCATGGTTATTCATATCGTCTTCTGTAGATATTGTTACTTTTTCCAGAAGAAGTCCTTTTTTAGGAGAGAAAAACTTACTAAATATGGATTCCTTATCACTACTCAATGTTTTTAATGATGATGCTGCAGACATGGCCAATACACTACCAGTAGCAATTGAAGATGCATCCGTCGTCGAGAAAAAAAAGAATAAGGAAAAAACTATTTTTCTCATTTATACGGCTACTCCTAATGAAGCCATAGAAGCAGAATATTCATTAAAAAATGGTATAAAAATACTTCTATCGTATTTTTTAATTCAAAAGACACATATTAAATTAACTTTTCATTCAGATTCGCTCCGTTTGAAATTTTTTAAAACAACAATTGTGTTTCGATAAAAAATTGATATTATGGCCTTATTTAGCGGGTGTAGCTCAGCGGTAGAGTACAACCTTGCCAAGGATGATGTCGAGGGTTCAAATCCCTTCGCCCGCTCCAATAGATAGGCTGCTGAAATTATAAAGGAGATGATTTCGATAGCTTGATTTGTTGTTCGTTTTTTTTTAAACACACTCTGTACAGACTGCTTTTCACGCCGAATAGTTGTTAGACATCGTAATAGTTACCGGTGCTCCAGAAATCATAT
>JAITBT010000004.1 GCA_031283445.1 Holosporaceae bacterium
GACCCCTGTTTTGGAGAGCGGATACAAGGTAATATATTGTCGATTTGCGTTTGTGTGATAGCTGATAGAGCCTCTAGGACAGCGCGTTTACGGCATCTGTTGCATTCCGGAAAAACAAACAGGTCAGTCCAGGTCTCACCCATTATGGCGGAGAATATGTTGCATAGAGGTAAAGTATTTTTATTCATTAAAGTCAATAATATTTTGCATATACAACAGCTTACGTCTCCTTGTCAATTCTATTGAGACATTCACCTAGGCGATTGTCAACAGCAGAAACCGTGACCTTGCATAATCAATAAATTGGTAATTGCCAAAAAACGAAACACGAACATATTTTAATATCGCTATTGCGTTGGTTTATATTTTTATGTATACATTACATATTATGAAGGGAATATCGAAAAATATAAACCAGCTTCTATTAAACGTACCTCGCGGAAGCGTCATAACAGGCTCATGGTTGAATTCCAATGGCATTAATTATAGATTGCAGCATCATTATTCCAGAGCCAGTGGTTTGCTGAAAAGAATCGGAGTTGGCGCGTATATTCTGAACAGCACCGCGAATGATGTAGAAATTGAGGGAGCTCTTTATGCTTTGCAATCGCAATTGCATCTGAATCTTAACATTGGCGCACTAAGTGCATTGAATATTCACAATACAAGGCATTTTATACCATTTTCTGACACAAAATTGCAGGTATTCGGCTCCAATAAGTTGCATATTCCTCTATGGTTTACAAAAAATTTTGGACATAAATATGAGGTGCATAAAGCACATTTTTTATCTGATAATACAGGAATACAACTAATCAATTATCGTGGATTCGAGTTATTTGTATCTTCTCCAGAGCGAGCCATAATGGAGTCAATATTTTTATGTCCGAATAAAATCAGTCTTCGAGAAATTGCTCAAATAATGGAAACAATGACTAATTTGCGCCCCAATCTTCTTCAAGAGTTGCTGATAAAATGCTCTTTCATAAAAGTGAAGCGGATATTTTTGTATCTGGCTGAAAAGCAAAAACATAGTTGGTATGATTTCATCGATCTGAAAAACGTAGAGTTAGGTTCAGGAAAACGCGTCGTAAATCCGGGCGGGAAATTAGACAAAAAATATTTAATAGTCATAGATGATTTGAGCGAGATTTAGTTGTGAAAAAGTATCATGAACAAGTGCAACTTCTGGTATCCGTACTGCCGCATATTGCGAAGGAAGAGTGCTTTGCTCTGAAAGGCGGCACTGCCATCAATTTATTTATACGAGACATGCCGAGATTATCAGTCGATATCGATCTGCAATACATTTATGTTGACTCAAGAGAAATAGCCATCGCAAATATTGACGAAGCATTGGAGAGAATATCCGCTTCATTAAAAAGAGTTGGCATTGAGTCTATAATAAGAGAGGATGCCGGCAGTTGTCGTAAAATAATATGCAACAACACTGCAGCATCAATAAAAATTGAACCGAATTATGTTGTCAGAGGATGTGTAAAACCTCCAAAATTGATGCAAAACAACCTAAAAGTGCAAGAGATTTACGGTTTTGCAGCTATGAAAATTTTGTCCTTTGGAGAGCTGTACGGAGGAAAAATTTGTGCTGCATTGGACAGGCAGCATCCGCGCGATTTATTCGATGTCAAGTATCTTTTAAGTAACGAAGGAATTACTCCGAACGTTAAACAAGGATTTATTGTTGCGTTGTTAAGCCATAATCGTCCTCCACACGAAATTTTGCGACCAAACATTCAGAATCAGAAAGAGATTTTTGCAAGAGAATTTTTAGGAATGACTGAAGAAGCTTTTTCTTATGAAGATCATAAAAATGTGCTACATCAACTGATAAATGAACTAAATATGTCCTATTCAGATGCTGATAAAGAATTTCTGGTAAGCTTTTTCGAATGCTCTCCCAAATGGAATTTGATCAATATTTACAAGTTAGACGAATTGCCTGCCGTAAAATGGAAAATGAAAAATCTTGAATTACTAAAGGAAAACAATGGTATAAAATTCAAATCACAAGTTCGTAATCTGCAAAATACATTTGGTATGTGAAAATTATTGTTACGGTTCTGGTTTTCTCAGATCTAATACCAAATCCCATTACAAAATATCTAAAACAAGCCCTGCATAAGCTGAGTATCAACGATACAATTCCGATACCTGAATCGGGAAATGGTATAAATTACATATTTCCCAATTCTATTTGTTGGGTCTCAGTTTCATCGAGGCATCCACTCGACCACAAAATTCTCCGCAACACGGAGGCGGCGGTTTGACGCGATGCCAGGAGTCGCCTCTGTACCAGCGCTTGCAGCGGAGGTGCTAAAAATCTCCGTGACCCCTGATTTGGAGAGAAAGTGGAGGATTTTGGGGATTTTGGATGGCTTGAAGAGCGGATGTGGAGCAAAATTTTGTCTATTTGCATTAACATGACAGTTCAAAAAGCCTCTGACACAGCGGGTTTCGCGGTGCTATTGCATTCTGGAAAAACAAACAGGTCAGTCCACATCTCAGGCCTTATGGTGGAGTGCATGGTTCCCAAAACGAACAATCTCTCCGCCGCTACTAAAAATTGGGCATCTCATTTCCAGCACTTCGCTTTTTTTTGTTAACCAATGCGGACGTACGCCTCAGAGATGTCTGAAAGACGAAGGTGTGACCTGCTGGTTTCAACAAAGACAAAACCTGCTAAGTATATCTGTATTTTTACCCGAAAATACCCGATAATCTGACAAACATATGAAAACCATATCAAAGTAGTTGTGGCTACATTACGCGATATTTTGTTGACTTTCCGCTTCCGTATGGCACAATTAATTCATCTTTCACGAGAACGCTCAAATGCTTTTTTACTGTGTTTTTATTGGCTCCAGTCAAGCGCGTTATTTCACTTATACCAACCGATTCTCTCTCCTTTATTAGATCGATAATTTTTCGCGATAAATCGGAGAGATTGAAGATTACCGCCTCCTTTTCTAATTCCAACTTTCTCTCAAGATGCATTTTTTGCTTTTGCAAAGACCTGAGAAAAAACAGCAGCCATGGCTCATAATCCGCCTCATTTTTTAATGTCGCTTGCGTTTTCCTGAGCGAAAGATAATAGTTCTCCTTGTTCTTCTCTATGATGCTCTCCAGTGAACTGTACGGCGTATAAATGTATCCAAATTGCATGAGCAACAGCGTGGTTATCACTCGTGACAATCTGCCGTTTCCATCTTGAAAGGGGTGAATCGCTAAAAAATGAACAATAAATATTCCAATTAATATTAATGGATGCAACTTTTGCTCGGCTTGCTGCGCTTTAAACCAATTCATTAAATCCTGCATTTGGAATGGAGTATCAAAAGGAGAAGCTGTTTCGAAGATTATTCCCAAGCTTTTTCCTGACGGATCAAACGCTTCGACACTATTGGGCAACTTTTTGTACTCTCCGGAATGACGCTCGTCCTTTTCTGAAAATTTCAACAGAACTCCATGTAGCTGTTTGATCAAATTTTCAGAAAAACTCATTTCTTCAAAGAATGAAAATACCAAATTACAAACTTCCGAATATCCCGCGACTTCCTGCTCATCTCTTGAAAGGAAAGAAGTCGAGCCAATATTAGAGAGCAGCTTTTCAATCTCTTTATCAGATAACTTTACTCCTTCTATTCTCGTTGATGAACCGATGCTTTCGATCGTTGCAACTTTTTTTAGAGCAGATAATTTTTCCGGAGACAATTTCCCAAAAAGCTTCCATGAAGCCTTGAAACTGTCCAACTCTGATATAACAGCTAAAACTTCATGCGTTATTTTTATATTCTCACAGTCAACCATAGCCAATACCCGTATTTTTACCCGATAATACCCGAATGCAGACATAATAGCAACCGCTGATTTTGAACGGAATTGATGACAATAACAGAGGACGATATCGCAATGTCAGAGTAAGGGTTGTGGGAGCGGACGTTGTTCTTCCGAATCCACGTAAGGTACCAGATTTAATGAGCAGTTTCTTGCTGCGACATTCCACTTGACTTGAGAGTCTGAATCTGCAACCTTTGATCCCAGGTCAC
>JAITBT010000055.1 GCA_031283445.1 Holosporaceae bacterium
TTAGCCAATCTTTCCTGTGCTCTAGCGTCGCATTCTTCTATCATCTCTTGATGGTGCAGATTTTTATCAAACTCATCGACTCCTTTCTGGTAAGCTTCCTGTTTTCCCCTGGGAAATAATTTTAGCCAAGCATCATCCCCAAATAGTCTTAAATATGCTTGCGCTTTCCGGACTGCATCATTGCCAGCTTCTGCTCGAGCTTTTTTAATAGCTTTTTCTTTTGCGGCTCGTCTTCCGGCATCGTCGTTGTCGGCGGCGATAATTATATCGGAGTAGGGAAACAGTTCGCGGACTTTCAACGCAACTGTTTTCATATTACAGGCAGACCTCGCAGCGATTGTAAATAGTCCCGTAGCTTCGTATATACTTACGGCTGTGGCGTATCCTTCGGCAATTACAATCGGATTGCACTGACCGCCGGATGCAACGTGAAACAATCCCTTGAACGGCAACGGAAAGCTTTTGCTTCCGTCTTCCTGAATAAGTTGCAGGCCTTTTAAGCCATTATGCGGAATTGAATCAATCAGCGGTATCACCAACTGTTTTCTGCCACAGTAAACGTTAACTTTTGCGTTACAGCTGCCGATGTGTTTCCTCCTCAAATATTCGTGATCATCGGATTTTACTGATCTGCTCCAAATATAAATTGGATCAATTTTTTTCATTTTAGCCGGTAAATTTTCAGACTCTGTGAATTTGTTACCTGCTAAAAAAGAAAAAGAAGACAGCCGACTTAATTTATCGGCAGCTGCAACTACATTGCAATTGTAGACGAATTTTGCAAGATCAATGATATCTCCGCCGCGATCTCCGGTTGCGAAATCGTTAAATCGTCCGGTGGAAATATCTATGCGAAAAGAGCCTGATCTGCGATCGTTCCTTCCGGGATTGGCTACGACATAGTCACTGCCTTCAATTTTTCAGTTTGGTATAAGTTGCTTTAGTATATTTAGCGGATTTCTCCTATATGCTTCCTTAATCTCTCGAAAATTAGCCATTGCGCACCTCATTGCCGTCAAATGCTTTGCAATGATTGTCGATGTAGGCCTGCACCTCGGACGCTTTCCAAACGGAAATTTTCGATCCGAGCTTTATCTGCTTTGGAAATTCTCCCTTCTTTACTTTTTCCAACAGCGTGGATTTTCCTATCGGAATCAATCGCAATATTTGCGGTAATCTCAAAAATCTTTCTTCTGGTATTCTTTCTTCTGACATAATTTCACTCCATCTTTACCTGAAGAAACACACAAACCACTGCGTATTTCCGATACAGCATAAAATAAAATTCAAATGTGAGTCAAAATGAGAAGTTGACAAAAGATTACAAGAAAAATATATTCTTTTCTGTGTTTTTAAATATACTGATTTTCCAACAAAAAACGCACATCAAGCCAAAAAAGAATACAACGATCTTATATTAGTCATGCCATAATTTTTGTGCGGCCATAAACTCTTTTCTGAGTTCGTCATAATCGTTGTTTGTAACCAATGCTTTCAATAATGATTTGCTTTTAACAGCTATACTTCTGTCTCCACCGCCTTTTGTTCCTCCTTTTACAATATTTGCAACGTATCCTTTAATTGTTCCGTAGTGATAACGCCCGTTCTTACCGCCTTCGTTATAGGTTGATTTAGGCTTGCTTACATCTTTGTAAATTTCTATATCAAAACAGCAAGAGATAGCATAAATTAGCAAAGGATCATCAACATCTATACATTTTTTTTCTGCTCTTTTCGCTATTTTTACGGCTGCAAATCTAAAAAATGATTTTATGTCCATATTCTCTGATATTTTCTGTTTTTGTGCTGTTTCAGAAAACACACGAACTCTGTTTTTGTGATGCTCCACAAATTCGTCATTAAAGACGATGGGAAAATCAGGATTTAATGCTCTCTCTTTTTGCGCCCATTCAATAACATCAATTATTTTAAAAAAATGGCACAGTATCGTCGGTCTAAAATTGGAGCCCTTGTAATAAAGATCATTTGGTACGTAATGTTGGGAATAAGCAATATATTTGCTGTTAACAGCATTGCGAATAATTTCTCCGGCTGCTTTCGGAGAAATTTTAAACGAAAACATGGAAACCAAATCAGCGTACCGAATTTTATCAAGGTTCATATATTTTTGCATGTAAAAATCAAGACTCATTTTCCCTCCAATTTTTCCACATAATTGCCCCACCAATCCATCATTTCCCGACGCTCCGGAAGATATTGCGCATGGTTATATGCGCGTCTCACTTCATTATGTTCGCAGTGAGCCAGTTGCCGTTCAATAACATCAGGCTTAAAGCCGTTCTCATTCAATATCGTAGATGCTGTTGCCCGAAAACCGTGAGTGGTAATTTTTCCTTGGTATCCGTTATACTTTAACAGGGCGCACAATGTAGCAATATTCATGATTTTAGATTGGTTATACTTATTCGGGAATAGTAAATTGTCTTCAAGTGATATCTTCTTAACCTCTTCCAAAACTGCTATGGTTTGTTTGGAAAGATGCACAATATGCTGTTCTTTCATTTTCATACGTTTGGCCGGAATACGCCACTCCTTCTTTTCAAAATCAAATTCACTCCAACGCGCTCCGCGTAGTTCAACGCTGCGTACAAAGGTTAGTATTAACAATTTCAATGCAAGTTTACTGAGCTTCTCTCCCTTTAAATTCAAAAAGTTTTTTAGAAATTCCCGAAATTCCTTTTCTGAAAAATGCGGATTATGTTCTTTCTTTAGGGGATGTAATGCTCCTCTTAAATCAGCTGTTATATCAGATCCCATTTTGAATTATCCAAACAATTTGCGGAATGCGTGCTGTATCAGTCGCTTCCCAGTCGGCAATGGCAAATCAGAGATGGGATCTGGTATTATATCATGCTCCGCACGATTGGTGGCAATTGCATATCTGAATATCTGCCCGACATAACACACGACTTCACGAGATAACGTAATTGCTCCTCTTTCCTCTATTTTTCTGACAGCTGCCAACAACTCTTTAGCTGATATTTTTTTATCGGTACACTTCCTAAATACGGGAATATATTATTTTTTAATCGGGATATGATGCTTTGACTGTAATTTTCGGTAATTACCGTTTTTTTCTTTTCAAACCACTCGCGGGCGATGTTTTCAAAAGTATTTACAACGTTTT
>JAITBT010000067.1 GCA_031283445.1 Holosporaceae bacterium
TTGACTTGCTTTGAATTTATCGTTGGCATATTTTATCAGGTTCCGGATAACCGCCGCCACCGGAATAGCGATCAGTACACCCATCACTCCACCTAATTGAATTCCCGCAAAAAATGAAAATAGTATCCACAATGGATGAAGTCCAGTTTTTCTGCTCACAAATTTTGGTGAAAGGATGTAGCCTTCGATAAATTGCCCTGCTATATAAATTACCAATATAATATGGAGTTTCGTCAAAGTCAGTGTTGAAATGTTTATGAAAAGCACTAAAATGCAAGAAAAAAAAGCTCCTATAAATGGAACAAAAGAGAACAATCCCGATAAAATTCCCAAATAAATATAATTGGATATACTAACAATTGCCAATAAAATTACATAATATATGGATAAAGCTGTGACAACGCAAATCTGTCCTTGAAAAAAATTCACGAACGTTTTTCTAATTATGAGAGAAGCTTCCAGCACGGTATTTTTTTGGCGATTTGGAACGCAATTATATAGGTAATCCGTCATATTATTCCAATCCCGGAGAAAATAAAAAAACGAAATTGGCATAATTACAAAGAATGAAAAAAACCTGGTAATTATTTCTCTTTTAGAGGCAATGCCTCCTATAATAGAGGCGAAAATGTAAATTTTCTGATCTAAGTATTTTTGAATTTCAAATTTTATAGAAGTAATTTCTGATTTATATTGTACAAAATTTACGGAAGAGAAAGTGCTATCCAAAAATGAAATAAAATGATCGTAATAGGCGGGAATGTTACGCGCAATGAACACCAGATACTCTTTCAGCCTCGGAAAAATCTCAATGCCCGCAACAACAAAAACACAGATAGATCCAATAGCTAATACGGCACTTATCAGAGTTCTGTTTATGTATTTTGAAGCAAAATTTACAAATGGAGCACAAAGGTACGCTAGGGTAAATCCGACGATAAACGGAAAGCATATACTAGAAAACATGTAGGAAAATAAAAGTGCAAATAGAAAAACCACGAACCAGAAAATAAACTTACTGCTGGAGAAGTTTATCTTTGATCCAGTAATATTTTTGTACATACACTGCTCCGGAGAAAATCGTCGAAACACTGACTACAAGTCCACCTAAATCCAAAAACCATGGTATATGCATGGACAGACTCTTACAAGCCAAAACCAACACTATAAAAATCAATTGAATTGTTGTATTGATCTTACTGGATAAATGCGGTCGAATCTCCAAGTTTATGTTCCGCATTTTACATGCGCCGATGACAGTTAAAATCAGGAAATCTCGTCCTGCAACTATCATCGCCATGTAGGCCGGGATTGCCTCAACATGAGCCAAAAGTACATAGGAAATTATCATGAGTGTCTTGTCAGCCAGTGGATCCAGCATCTTCCCCAAATCGGACGATGCATTGTATTTTCTCGCCAAATAGCCATCTAAAAAATCTGAAATTGCCGCTAAACCAAAAAATATCAGCGTCATTTTAAAATTGTTTCTCAAAATCAGAGGAATTATAAAAAAAGACACTACAAGCCGAAAAGTAGATAATATGTTAGGAAGAAGTTTTATCATATTAATTGTGCATACTTTATATGCAATCTACGGAAATCTGCGATATATCTTGCATTGATGCTAAATATAACCTTCCCGTCGTCAAATTTTTCAACCATCACCTTTAGCTTATTTAATTCATGAGTGCAATGAATAAAATCTTTTCGATAAACGATAAGTTTTACGATTTTGCTCTCTTCATTTGGCATGTCGGTATGTGCTCCATACGATCTAAGAAGAGATAAAGTTTTATTTTTTAGAAATCTGTAGGAAATTTTTCCTTTGTAAACGGAATCGGAAAACTTTTCCTGTTTTATTGAATAATCACAGATACAATTTTGAATTTGCTGATTCGGTATGGATTTTTCAGCGAACGATCCTCTTTGTAATAGAGAGTTGACTAATTTTTCAAATGCCAATGAGCTAGCCCGAAGCAAAGCTTTTTGCTTAGCAATCAGGGAATTAGGCCCTTCTGCTTTCACTTCAACACCCTGTACTTCGAAATATTCAGATTCTGCATTAACACAGAAATTTACTATAATCAAAAAAAGCAGGTAACATCTCATATCGACTTATTCAACAATTTCCATCTGACTAAAGAAAAATCCTATTTCAATTTCCGCATTCTCAGGACTATCTGAACCATGAACCGCGTTTCGTTCGATATTCTGCCCAAAATCTCTCCGGAGCGTCCCGATTTCCGCATCCGCTGGGTTAGTAGCCCCCATGATTACTCTATTTTTCGCTACCGCATCGTTTCCGAATAAAACCTGAACTACAATCGGCGCCGATGACATATATTCACAAAGGCTATCGTAAAAGGCTTTTTCTTTATGAACTTCGTAGAATTTTTCGGCCAAGGCTTTCGTCAAACACAGTCTTTTTTGAGCAACAATACGGAGTCCCGCGTCTTCAAATCTGGCATTAATACTACCGGTAAGGTTTCTACTAGTTGCATCGGGCTTTATAATCGAGAGCGTTCTTTGCATAGATATTTTCCTCCTCTAAATTTTCTTTTCCCATCCTCTTGGACTTTGTTTCCAGTAGCTTACATTTATTTGATTATTTTTCAAGTCAGAATAGAGAGCATCAGCGTTCTCGGCCTGTTCTTTTTCTTCAAAAATTAGAATTATTTTTTCAAAATTATCATAATCTTTATAGCACAGTGTATCTACTAGCATTGCTATTTTAGCTCCGTTTGGATTTTCACCCCGGTTAGCGAAATATATGGGCTGCTTTTCGGAGAATCCTAAACTCTCATCTCCATGTGGTATAAAAGCATCAGTGGAAAACGTCCAGAGTGCTTTGTTCACAGTCCTAATTCGCTCTTCCAAAGGACTAAAAAATATACATCGCTCTTGCGCTAGATAAATCTTTTCAAGCAGCCGAACAATTGATAGAACCAAATTTCCTGACGCCACGTGATAAAAATTTATTTCCATCCTATCTCTCAGTATTTACGATGTATAATTTTTTTGTAGGAAATCATATAACAGATGTACTCCAAACCCCGTAGCCCCTGCTGAGCAGATAAACAAATTATTGGAAGACGTTTCAACTCCAGCAATATCCAGGTGAGCCCATTTTTTATTATTTACAAATCTTCTGAGGAACTGCGCTGCCGTTATACTACCTCCGCGAATGTGCGATTTGGCTATATTCTGCACGTCCGCTAGATCGGAATTAATCCCGTCGTCGAAGTGCTCGGACATCGGCATGCGCCATACCTTTTCGCCTGTAGCAATGGATGATTTGAATATCTGCTCTGCCAGCTCGTCACAATTACTAAACATACCTGCGAACTCGTGCCCGAGCGCTACGACAACAGCACCCGTCAAGGTTGCTAGATCGATCATAACAATCGGATCGAACCTCTCCTGCGTATACCAGAGAGCATCGGCCAAGACCATGCGACCCTCGGCATCGGTACTCAGAACCTCGATAGTTTGGCCGGACATTGACTTTACGATGTCACCGGGACGCTGCGCAGAACCTGACGGCATATTTTCCACCATAGGCATCACTCCTACAACATTTACGGGCAATTTATTCAGCGCGACTGCCTTTAGCAAACCCAAGACCGTACCAGATCCAGCCATGTCATAGCGCATTTCGTGCATATTCTCTTCGGGCTTCAAACTGATGCCGCCACTGTCAAACGTCACGCCTTTCCCCACGAAAGCAACCAGAGGTTTCTCAGCATCTGCTCCATTCCAGCGCAAGATAGCCAACCTTGGCTTGTGCTCGCTTCCCTGACCGACAGCCAAAAGAGCATTCATCCCCAAATGTTTCATCTGATCGCCGTTCAGGATTTCAACCTCTACGCCCAGTGGAGACAATTCTTCTAGAGCGATACGAGCGAGACTCTCTGGATATATTACATTAGATGGCTCCGATACCACTTGTCGCGTCAAGAATATACCATCTGAAATTTTGCGTAATTCTTCGAAGCATCTTTCCGATGTTTTAGTATCGGAGGTCAGCATTACTAGATTTTTCAATTTTATTTTTTCATCTTTGCGGGACTTATATTTATCAAAAAACCAAGATTTCAATAGCGCACCAAAACCTACGAAAGAAGAGGCGCAATCACAAGTAAAATGCAGATCAGCAGCATCTATGGCAATAGCGATGTCCGAATCCAGCTCTTTTGCGCCAGAATAAATGGCAGCTCCTAGCTTTTCCAATTCAAATTTGCTGAATTCTTTTTGCGGATCACCTAGATCTACTATTATGACGTGATTATAATCTTTTCCGGTGCTCAGGAAAGAACATATGTCGAATAGTTTTTTCTTGGTAAAATTTAATTTACGTAAATTTCTTTCAATTGCTCCTCCCAAGTATTCGTTTATCTTCTGCGCACTTTTGGATAGCGTGCCATCCGAATAAACCCCAAGTACAATGCTACAGTTCTTCGCTAATTCATTTGAAAAAATTACTTTGTTTATCATTACAAACACCCCCTCTATGATCACAATGGATGACTATATTATACTAAATGGATCATGGTAATACAATATAATGGCAAACTGATCAGTCTTCTTTAAAAAGACCCATAAATATCATCGTAATTCATCCTATTTATATTACAGCATTGCTTGTTGAAAAAAATGTTCAAAAGATTTTTAATATCCGAGGAGTTACCAAATATTTATGGAATAAGTCTATGGCAAACCTTTATTTCTATTACTCTACAATGAGCGCAGGAAAAACCACTTCCTTGCTGCAGACCGACTACAATTACAGAGAAAGAGGTATGACCACGCTTCTTTTCACTCATGCAATAGATACGCGATATGGTCCAGGAGTAATTACTTCCCGCATCGGACTACAAAAACAGGCACTAGCCTTCGATAGGGATTTTGATTTTTTATGCTATGTAAAAGGAGCCAAAAATGTTGCCTGTGTTTTGGTGGATGAAGCCCAATTTCTTACTAAAGATCAGGTTGATCAACTGGGAGAGGTGGTGGATCTACTGGGAATTCCAGTTTTAACTTATGGTCTGCGGACGGATTTCCAAGGAAATAATTTTGCCGCCAGTCAAAGATTACTAGCCATTGCAGATATTTTAATTGAGTTAAAAACCGTATGCCATTGCGGCAAAAAAGCAACAATGAATATGCGCATAGATAAAAATGGTCAAAAAATATCCAGTGGTGAACAGATAGAAATTGGTGGAAACGAAAAATATATCTCCGTATGCCGAAAACACTTTAGGAGTGGCATCAGCAGGAAACCCGAAAAGGATCACTAGCTGTGTTATTAAAAGATGCTGGAAAGTATCTGTACTCTTTTACAAAAAGATATTCTGCTAAATGCTGTATTGGATTTTCCTACGGACTATCGTTCCCATTAACATTAGTGGTGTTAGATTTATGGCTTAAAGATTCTGGAGTTTCCAATGCAATTATAGGAATATTTTCTATTTTTCATTGGCCTTTCATCTTCAAATTTATGTGGGGAGTGCTTATAGAAAATTATGATATTCCCTATCTGACTCAAAAAGTTGGAAGAGACCGGAGCTGGATTATTATTGGTCATCTCATACTTTTGGTTGGTATAATTGGTATGGCTCATTCGGATCCAAGCTCTCATCTGCCCGAATTAATATTTTTCACTTCATTGACAGCATTGGGAGATGGATGTAAAGACGTTGCTTTATATCCATATCAAATTAGTAAAATGAATAGTAGTCAGTTGGGATATGTGGCTGGAGTGGTAGGTTTCGGCCATCGGATTGGTACGATCGTAACAAAAGTGTCGACTTTATACTTAGCCAGTATTTTTAATTGGAAAATAGCCTATCTCGTAGCAGCACTTTCCATATCTTTGTTGCTAATTCTGATTCTTTCCATACAACCACCGAAAAAACGAAGAAAAAATAATGAGGGTTCAAGAATATCCGTTCATGATTCCATAAAAAGAAGCCTAATCATTCCATTCAAAAAAATTATTAAAATGAAACATGGACCGCACGTTTTGTCCGTACTAATACTCTACAAGAGCGCTGATTTTATGATGCAAAAAATGTCCAGACCTTTCCTTTTGGAAATTGGGTTTTCCAAAATCGAAATAGCAAACATCGTTCAACTATATGGAACAGCAGCGGTAATTGTTGGTGGATTAGTCAGTAGTCATTTTATAAGAAAAGTCGGAATTGCTAACGCTATGTTTTATTTCGGTATTTGCCATGCAATTTCTTTTTTTTCCTATCTGATTTTTATAAAAACAGGAGCTGTTTTTTTGAGTCTTGGCCTAGTTACTTTATATGAAGCTTTTACAGGGGGATGCGTTACAACAGCTTTTCTTGCATTTCTTTATACTAAATGTAAAACAGGATCCCTGTATGCACTATTTTGGGCTTTACATGAGATAAGCGGAATACTTTTTATGGGAAGTTCCGGAATCATTGTAGATAGCGTCGGATGGAAGCTATATTTCATACTTATTTCTTTAATTTATATGACTATTCTAGGTGGCTTATATATAATTCTTCGACGAATTACGTTATAAAAACAAAGCTGTGATTGTAGATTATAGCTGACCTTTATTTTCAAATCCAATGGATGTTATAATTGCTCGACATCAATAAGCATTTGGAGCAGTTATGAAGGTAAATAAGATGATAGGGGTGCTATCGCTATTATTTTGCGGAGCTTGTGACCCTGTTACCTTGGCAGCTGGTGGAGCAGTGGTCGTAGGAGTAACTGCTGTGCGTAATCGAAAAGGTGCAACCGGAAGCGTATCAGATACATGGCTCCGCGCGAAGATAAATAAGGTTCTGTTTGATGAAGATAGAGATCTTTTTGATATGGTTGAGTTGTCGATAAAGCATGGAACAGTAATCGTAATCGGTTATGTTAAAGACGACTCGCAGCGCGACAAAATAATGCAAATAGTGCGAAATATAGATGAAGTTGAAGAAGCATACGATGAAATACAAGTGCAAAAATTTCCTTGTGCTTCGGATTTTGTTAATGATTTGTCTATTACTTCTAGAATAAAGTCTTCGTTGATTTTTGATGGAAATATATCATCCCTAAACTATGATATTACAACGGTTAAAGGTATTGTATATATTTGCGGAACAGCCAAAACAAAATATGAAAGAGATGTACTTTTGAATCATGCTAGAAGTACATCCGGAGTTAAAAAAGTCATTTCCTATGTAAAGATAAATACAAAAAACGGAAAAATTAGTGCAGGCTAGCGTAAAAACTGTTTCATTTGTTGGAATTTCGCCAATAGAAATAGAAGTTCAGATTCAGCTGCTAAATGGACTTCCAGCTTTTACAATCGTCGGTTTGCCAGATAAAACTGTAGCAGAGTCTCGCGAACGAATCCGAGCATGCTTATTTTCTATGGGGATTTCGCTTCCTACCAAAAGAATCACCGTAAATTTAGCGCCAGCGGACGTCCAAAAAGAGGGAAGTCATTATGATTTGCCAATTGCATTGGCTCTTTTGGCCGCTATGGATATAATTCAACAGGAAGACGTTGCAAATGTTCTAGCTCTAGGTGAGCTTTCTCTAAACGGTGCCGTCGCCAAGGTACCAGGTGTCTTACCAGCTGCAATTTGTGCGAAATCTCGAAATAGAACGTTAATATGTCCTGAAGATTGTGCACAAGAAGCTATTTGGGCTGGAGAAAACGCCATGTTAGCTCCTGGAAGTTTGTTGGCTATTGTGAATCATTTTAAAGGTGAACAGATCCTTCCAAAAATTACGACGCCATTCTCGGTTAGATTGATAAAGCCAACTGATTTCGGATGTTTTAGCGATATTAAGGGACAAATAATGGCGAAACGCGCCATGGAAATTGCTGCTGCCGGAGCACACAATGTGCTAATGCTCGGGCCTCCGGGTGTGGGAAAATCCCTGTTGGCATCCCGAATTCCCAGTATCCTTCCTCCTATAACATCGGAAGAAGCACTAGAAGTAACCATGATTCACAGCCTAGCAGGGCAAATGTCAGAGGTTGGATTAATTACAGAAAGACCATATCGAGCGCCGCACCATTCGGCATCGTTAGCGGCTCTGGTGGGAGGAGGCAGTACAGCGAAACCCGGGGAAATTTCTCTGGCACACCGTGGTGTTTTATTTTTGGACGAATTACCAGAATTTTCTAGACAAGCATTGGAGTCACTCCGACAGCCGCTGGAGACTGGAAAAATTGCCATTGCCCGCGCTAGTAATCACGTAACTTATCCGGCAAGAATTCAATTGATTGCAGCCATGAACCCTTGCCGCTGCGGGTATCTGGGAAACAGCTGCAAGGAATGTAATATAGCTCCAAAGTGTGGGAAAGATTATCTGCGGAAAATATCTGGTCCACTACTGGATCGCGTGGATATATTCATAGATGTTCCAGATGTGAAAATTTCAGATTTTGTTCAAAGCAAAGACGAAATAGAAAAATCAGCATCCATTAAAAATAGAGTGGTAATGGCCCGTGAAATTCAATTGGATCGATATAAAAACTCTTCCATTAGAACTAATTCCGAAGCAAATGGACATGAATTGGAACATTATTTAACTGATTCTGCTAAAGAAATTCTCTATAAATGCATCGATAAATCTAAAATTTCAGCACGCGGATATTATAGGATCGTAAAACTAGCGAGAACTTTGGCAGACCTGGAAAAGTCCGCTTCCATAGAAATTAATCACATCTCCGAGGCTTTAAGCTATCGGAAGATCGTTTGATTTTTGATGTACTCCAATCTTCATTTTGAGCCTTTTTTATTGATTTAATCACTCTAGTGCAGTAACATTTCATCGCTTTTGTCCCCATCGTCTAGAGGCCTAGGACATCGCCCTCTCACGGCGACAACACGAGTTCGAATCTCGTTGGGGACGCCATCCAAAATTTCAAGAAAAAGAGCCTATGAAGCTCCTCGAAGGCCTCCTGTCCTCAACAATTTTGTGGTAGCGTTAAGATTAATGCCACGTCACGGCAGAGACTGGACTCAATGATAAATTAATAAACTAAAAGATGAGGGTGGACTGCGCAGCCGACATTATCTCCCTCTCTGACTAAAAATCCTCCGAACTATATAAAAAATATCTTGAATACTGCTAGAATTTTTATTAAAAAAGCAGCAATTAAAATTTATTAACAAAAAAGCATAAAGAGGAAAGCAAGCAATGAAAAAAATGATGATGATGACAGCTGTGTCTATGATGATGTTCGGACACGTAGAGGGGGCGATGCGGGAAGACAACCCGGGGAAGCTGGCAGCTTATCTGAAATATAGCGCTGATGTAGGCGTTGCTGGTCGGGGGGTGCCACTGTTTGCTCAGCGACAGGTGGAGGTGAGGGACGGATTGGTTTACAAGTCAACATATGAAACATATCAAAAAAGCGGCTGCAGAATATGGATAGCAGTTAGCGGAGAAGAACTGGGCGGGCCCCGTGCGAGAACAGGGAAAAGCTGGTTGACGGTGGTTTACCAAACGAACTCAAACCTGAAGCGGATCAAGTGCCAAGCGTTTCTGTGCAGCGAAATAGAGCTGCTTGCAATCCCGAAGAGCGTGGAAGAAATTGAGATGGATTGCTTCTGCAGGTGTAAAAATCTGCAATACATCAGCTTCGAAGCTGGCTCGAACCTCCAGAAGCTTGAAGAGGGCGCGTTGTCTTACAGTGGCTTGAGAAGCGCCCTGCTCCCGAAGTCTTTAAGGTGCCTGGGACACAGGAACTTCAAGTTTTGCACCTACCTAACGGAATTTCAGTGCGAGAGAGGCATTGCCTTGGCACGATTGCCATACGAACTCTGGTACGGAAGTGGGTTAGAGTACGCGGAAATCCCGGCAACAGTAGCGGAAATACACGCCGCGTGCTTCTGCCATTGCCTAGCCTTGAAAACAGTCTGCTTCAGAAGCCAGACGACACTGAAAATGATAGGTCAGGAAGCCTTCCATTGCACCGCTTTGAAGAGCATCCAGATACCTGGCTCCGTGGAATTTGTGGGTGACCGAAGCTTTGCTGATTGCAGAAACTTGCGCGAGGTGGGTTTGGAAGAGGGGAGCGCGCTGCGAGAGATAAATATGGATGCGTTCATACGTAGCGCCTTGGACAGTTTCGATATCCCAGGAAGAGTAGAAACTCTCAGACTGGGCTGCTTCGCACAGTGCAGTCGCTTGGAAACCTGCACTTTCAGAGCAGGATCGGTATTACCGCTGATACCACTTCGTTGTTTCACAGAAAGCGCATTGACGGAAATTGAAATACCCAACTCGGTACACACCATAGAAAGACGCAGCTTTGCGGGCTGTAGGAGCTTGAGGCTGGTGAAGTTCGGACAGGGAAGCGCACTGACCGACCATAAAAGAAGAGGCATTCGAGAGGTGCACTTTTAGAACAATCGATCTGCCGGCGCATGTGAGATCCCTGGGGAGCGGATGCTTCAGAGGAAGCGGCTTGACCAGTATCGTTGTGCCAGACAAAGTGTATATTCTGAGAGAAGGATGCTTCGAGGACTGTATACATTTGGCAGAAGTGATCTTTGGACCGGGAAGCGAATTGGGCATATTAAGCGCACGCGCGTTCCAGAGAAGCGGCGTGAGAGAACTAAATTTTACGAAAAGGTTGAAAGAGGTGGGCGATCGCTGCTTGGCAGAGTGCAGAAGCCTGGTTAAATTGACGTTCGAAATAGGAACGATACTCGCAGCCATAGGACGGGAAATATTGGATGGCTCAAATATGCCCGGAGTGAGATTGCCATATTGATGGAGAGGACTTCCTCCTGCTACGCGGACAATTAGCCAACGAGAACCTAGGTCTTAGGAGCGAACCATCACACAGAGAAAAATGCAAACGACTGACCAAAATAGGTACAGCGTCACACTGGAAAATCCAACAGCTTAGGAAAGGGAAAAAAACAAGAGGGGCATGACAGACAGAACCATTCAAGTTCATTGAGGTGCAAAAGACAGCAAAGTAGGAGTGATCATTAAACGTCCATGCGCTAAAACTGATATTACTTTGGACTGAAATCCCGATTTTTTCTCATTGTTGATGGTAATGGATTGTTAGTATATTATAAAGACAGATTTTTTGAGGAAAAAATGCTAGAGAAAAATTTCAACCCTGAGTGTTTTGAGAAAAATTTTTCGTTCGAAGCGGAAGCCTCTTTGAAAAAGCCAGATGCAGTGCCATTTATGGTGTTGCTTCCGCCACCAAATGTTACTGGGTCTTTACATATCGGACATTCCCTATGTTATACCATACAGGATATAATCGCCAGATATAAAAGGTTAAAAGGATATGATGTCTTATTTCAGCCGGGGCTTGATCATGCAGGCATTGTTATGCAGCTGCTGGTTGAAAAACATCTCTATGACAAAGGCGTAGAAAAAGGTACTTTAACGCGCGAATCCCTTCTTCGGGAGATATGGCTTTACAAAGAAAATTTCGCTAACACTATCGTAGGCCAGATGAAAGCTTTGGGCATATCCTGCGATTTTTCTCGTCAAAGATTTACTATGGATGAGAATAGCAATAGAGCAGTCAATAAAATATTTGTAAAATTATTTAATGATGGACTTATCTATCGCGGAAAAAAGATGGTCCATTGGGATCCTCTCATTGGCTCTGCCGTATCGGACCTGGAGGTTGTAGAGAAGGAAGTGGACGGCAATCTTTGGTATATCAAATATATGCTAGCGGATTCCTGTGGCCACATCTCCGTGGCTACTACCAGGCCGGAAACATTGTTTGGCGACGTCGCAGTGGCTGTTAATCCTTGTGACCCAAGGTATAAGCATTTTATCGGTCAAGAAGTTATCATTCCGTTAGTGGGAAGAAAAATACGCGTAATTGCAGATGACTATGCGGATATGGAAAAGGGAACGGGAGCGGTAAAAATCACGCCGGCTCATGATTTTAAAGATTATGAAGTAGGAGTTCGCCACGACCTACCCATCATTGAAATAATGAACACCAAAGGTGAATTGAACGAAAATGTTCCGGTACTTTTTCAAAAAATGGAGCGTTTTGAAGCTCGTCGTAAAGTTATCGAACTACTGGAACAGGAGGGATTACTGGAAAAAGTAGAGAAAATCCGCCAAAAAATTCCATATGGAGATAGATCAGACGCTGTTCTGGAGCCCTTGATTATGTGCCAATGGTTCGTGGACGCTAAAAAACTGGCAGATCCGGCCATCAAAGTTGTCCAAGAAGGCAAAACTAAATTTATTCCTAAACGCTGGGAGAATTTATACTTCGAATGGCTTCGGAATGTCCGACCTTGGTGTATTTCTCGTCAAATTTGGTGGGGGCATCGTATTCCGGCCTGGTACGGACCAGACGGTTTGGTTTTTGTGGCTGAAAGTTTTGAAGAAGCCCGGGCGCAAGCGGTGAAATTTTACGGAAAAGAGGAAGTTCAGTTGACCCAGGACGAAGATGTCCTCGACACTTGGTTTTCTTCCGGAATGTGGCCTTTTATTACACTAGGATGGCCCGACAATACCGCAGAGCTGAAAAGATTTTACTCAAAAATGATAATAGTAACTGGATTTGATATTATTTTCTTCTGGATAGCTCGAATGATAATGATGGGTATCTATTGTCTAGGAGAAATTCCTTTTCCGGATGTTTTCATCCATGGTCTAGTTCGGGATGAAAAAGGACGCAAAATGTCCAAATCGAAGGGCAACGTCATAAATCCGCTGGATCTATGCAAAAGATATGGTGCGGACGCCGTTAGATATACCCTCGTATCATTATCTTCACCCGGAAGAGATATTAAAATGAGCGAGCAAGCAGTGGAAATAGGGAGAAATTTTCTCACGAAACTTTGGAACGTGGTTAGATTCGCTCAGATGAACGGCTGCGAGTACGATCGTAAATTCCACCCAAGTCAAGCTTCTCATCCAATGGCGAAATGGATCATTTATCAGATAAAACAAATGATTCCGCACGTAGAAAACTCTATGGAGAATTATCGATTTGATGAAGTGACTAATCATCTATATCATTGTATTTGGAATTCCTTTTGCGATTGGTATATGGAATTTATAAAACCCATTTTGCAAAAATCATATTCCACCTCAGAGAAATGTTGTGATTCATCATGTACTTCGCTACAAAAGGAGATCCGAACCACCACCGCCTGGGCTATTCTGCAGTTTCTAGGAGTTTTGTATCCGATTTCTCCATTCATATCCCGAAAGCTTTCGGCAGAAATGGGAGTTACTGACATGTCATGGCCGTCAGACATAAACGTAGATTTCAAGGATGCTGTTGAAGAGATAGAGTTTTTGAAAACTATAATTTCTTCCGTGAGGTCAGTGAAACAATGTTTGCACTTTCCCATCGGAGAAAAGGTAAAAATCCGCATAGAAAGCGAAGATCCGAAGGTAATGGATGTTATTTCTAGACATAATGAAATTTTATGCCGAATGGCTGGTGCTTATAATGAAGAAATTTCTGGGCAAACGGTTTCCATCGTTATTAATAAGGCAATAATTCGCATCGATCTAGGAGATAAGATCAACATCGTTGAAGAAAAAACAAGATTAAACACTGAGATTTTGAAACTTAAAAAGAATAGGGAAGATGCACTTTCCAGATTAGCTGATGACAACTTCTTGAATAAAGCCGACGAGGAAGTTATTCAGGAACACAAAAAAAGGGTAAATGACATCAATGAAAAGATTCAGAAAGTGGATCATATCATCCAATGTTTGGGGACAACGTAACGTCGATAATAATGACTCGTTATAAAATTACGGTGGAGTACGATGGTTCCTTATTTTTCGGTTGGCAGCGGCAAAAGGGTTTGGATACCGTTCAGCAGCGCTTGGAAGAAGCTATCCTACCGCTGACGAAAGTTTCGACTACTATATACGGAGCTGGTCGCACGGACGCTGGTGTTCACGCACTGGCTCAAGTAGCCCATTTCGATACGGAAAATGATATCGATTGTTTCCGCATACAGGAATGTATGAATGCTTATTTACGAAAAGTACCAATTGCCGTGCTAGCGGTCGAAAAAGTTTCGAGACTTTTTGATGCAAGATTCAGCGCATTGGAGAGATTTTATATCTACAAAATTCTGAACAGACGGATGAAGGCATGTATAGATACACTACGAGTTTGGAATGTTACTCCATATATCGACGATAGGAAGATGAATACGGCGGCGCAGTGTCTGGTGGGCAAACATGATTTTTCATCCTTTAGGGCAGCTGGATGTCAATCGAATTCACCTATAAAAACTTTGAATATGATCTCTATCGAACGCCTAGAAGATATTATTACCGTTCGAACTTCCGCTCGATCATTTTTATATCATCAGGTAAGAAACATGGTCGGCTCTCTAGTTTTTGTGGGATGTGGGAAATGGAGCGAGCAGGATTTTTATAAGGTTTTTCAGGCTAAAGATAGACAAAAAGCTGCAGCTACAGCTCCCGCCCATGGATTGTATTTTACCCATGTAATATACCCGCGGGACTTTTGATGTCATTTCCTGCTTAGAGGGTCTATCTGGATCAGACTTTTTATCTTGCCAACCAGATACAAGGAACCTGTTATAATAATCAAATCCTCTTCATTTGCATTTAAAATTGCGGCATCCAAAGCTTTTATAGGATTGGCGGAGACAAATATTGCTGATTTCCTAAAAACTTCATCATAATCTTTTATAGCTAAAGTTTTTTCTGGAGTTTCGGTAAGATAAATATGCGACTTCTCGAAGTTTGTTAATTTTAGCAACATTTCGGAATATCTTTTATCATTGCAGATGCCAACTATGAAATGTATGTTTTTAAAATTATAAAATTGCAAAATATCCAATAGGCTTTGAATTCCTTGTGGATTATGGTCTCCTGATAAAAAGATATCGCGATTTTTGTAGTGGATCATTTCCATACGCCCAGGCCAATTTACTTCCGCTATGGCGGGAATAAATTGCTGAATGTTTCCGTCAATCAAATAATTAAAAATTGTTAAAGCGAGGGAAGTATTCTCCGCAGCTCTTTGTCCCTGTAGATTCATTTTAAAATCTCCCCATTGGGTTCTTATCCCAAAAGATGGATATTTGCTAGTTTTATCAACAGTGTAGTCGTAGGTATAAGCTTCTATTAACTCCGCCTGTAATTTTTCCGAAATTAACTGAGATAATTCTGTTACTTTTTCATCATGAAATTTTGAATGGAATACTTTGTTTCTGAAGGAAACAATCCCCAGTTTATTTTGAGCAATTCTCAACAGATTGTCGCCAAGTATTGTTTCATGATCCATCCCTAGTCTTGTGATTACGCTAATGTCATGGGGAATAGCATTGGTGGCATCATAACTTCCTCCGAGGCCAACTTCAAAAATCGCGTAGTCTACATTTTTTTCATCAAAAAAGTATTGAACAGCCATCAACGTAAGATATTCGAAGTAACTTAAATTGAAATCGCAAACTTTTTTGTGTACTATTTCAAAAATTTTATAAAAATCTTCATCCAAAATATCTTTGTCGTTGTATTTTATGCGCTCGTTTGCTTTTATCAGATGCGGAGATGAAAAAAAACCAACGTTCCTTCCAGATGCTATAAGTAATTTATGCAGAGTAGCGCAAGTGCTTCCTTTACCATTGGTTCCAGCTACGACAATTACCTTAGCAGGATCGATTTTTAAATGTAGAGCTTCTAGCGCACACTTTATTTTATCTATGGTGTTAGGATCTCTTTTATTTTCTAGATAACGAGTTATATTTTGCATTTATCATTATAATATCTTGCTAGTATCATATAGCTTGAAAATTTTTACTAGTAAAGGAGATCTTGTGCGCAAGTTATTTGGAACAGATGGAATTCGCGGAGTTGCCAACGAATATCCACTAACCATTGACCTCTGCAAAAAATTAGCGGAGGCGATTACTTTAAAATACTGTGAAACCAGGGAGAAAAAGCATACAGTTATTATTGGTAAAGACCCTCGCTTATCCGGTGATATGTTTGAGCACGCATTGGCAGCAGCTTTTTGTTCTTGCGGAATAAATGTAAAGCTACTCGGAGTTGTCCCTACTCCAGCTGTCTCTATTTTAACACACAATGCAAAGGCTTCTATGGGGATTATGGTATCCGCATCTCATAATCTATTTTATGATAATGGCATAAAACTATTCAATAAATTCGGATTAAAATTGAAAGACGATGAAGAAGCAGAATTAGAAGAGATCATGGAGAAAAAGCTTCCATATTGCAAAGCTATAAAATCCGATCTCGGTCAGGTGGAATATACTCCGTCTGCGCTGGATACCTACTGCACCCGAGTCAGAAGTTCGTTTGGTTTTAGAGGTATGGGGAAAATAGTTGTCGATTCTGCCAATGGCTCGTTTTCTCACATTGCCCCAGACATATTGAAAGAATTTGGATTTGAGGTAATTTCTATTCATGATTCTCCGAACGGCATAAATATAAATGAGAATTGCGGAGCTACCAATCCATCTATTCTCAGCGAAGCTGTTTTATACCATAAAGCTGATCTGGGAATCGCTTTCGATGGAGATGGTGATCGTGTCATTCTTGCGGATAAAAATGGGAAATTTCTAGATGGAGATCATATCCTCGCTATCTTAGCTCAGTCCTGCGAAAGTTCGGAAGTTGTGTCCACAATTATGTCTAACTGCAGCCTGGAAAAATACCTGTCTTCTATTAATGTTAGACTTGTGAGAACAAATGTTGGAGATAGATATATTTCCGACTATATGCATCATAGCGATGCACGATTTGGTGCAGAACTTTCGGGACATATTATTATAAAGTCCCATGCACCCACGGGTGATGGGTTATTTGCTGCCCTAAAAGTTCTTGAATATCTGTCCCAAACTCCCGAAGTACACCCTAGACTGCATTTTTTTGAATCATATCCAACGGTTAGTAGAAATTTGTGCGTTCTTGATAAATCTGTAATCCATACTCCCTTGTTGCAAAGTACGATTCGGAAATTCGAAAAACAACTAGGGAGTTGCGGGAAGCTTGTGGTTCGCGCGTCCGGAACCGAGTCGGTTATTCGGATATTAGCAGAGGGTCAAGACCAGTTAGAACTAGAACAGATCGTAAACGAACTTTCACAAATTATCATACAAACCTCTCCGCAGTCCTGCGAAAATCTTCCCGGAAAAAATTAATGTCGTGATCTGTGCTATTCTATATTAGTGGTATTGAATGTCCTGTCTCCAGCATCTCCCAGACCAGGAATTATATAAGCTTTGTCGTTCAATTTGCTATCCACACTAGCCGTTATTATCTTTATTTTCGGAAATGCTTTGAGAAGTTTTGCTACGCCTTCTGGAGCACTTATCACGCATACGAAAACGATGTTTTCTTCATTTGCGCCTCTGGTGATACATTCTTTTATGGCTTCATATGCACTGCCACCGGTAGCCAACATTGGATCACAAACGTAAACTTTCGTGAATTGATTAGCAAAAGTTTTAGGTAATCTATTATAATACCAAACTGGTTTATGGGTTTTCTCATCCCTATACATACCAAGATGTAGCGTTACCGCGCCCGGAATTATGCGTTCTGCTACAGTCGAAATCGCAAGGCCGGCTCTCAAAATTGATATAACGACAACTGGATTATTCGGATCAACACGTCGGCATTTTGTTTTTTCTATCGGTGTCGAAACGTCAATTTCGTCCATTGGTAGATTTTTAGTCGCCTCCAAAATCAACATTCCAGCTATCTTTTGCGAAGACTCTCTAAATTCATTTGATTTTGTATTTTTGTTTCTAATTATGCTTAAATGATGCTGTATCAGCGGATGATCCACCACGATTAAATTACTGGCTGCCGGCTTAGTTTCCGTTTCCGCTGCCCTCTCGGATTTCTCTAATTTGTAATTATTGTCAATGAAAATTAGAATACATACTGAACATACGAACAGCGAAATATATAAATATTTTTTCATTTTACAATCACATTTTTCACAAAGATATATTCCTTTTCGAGGTTTTGCAACAAATTTATCGTAAAAAAGAAAAAATTTTTAGCATTTTGGCCAAATGACAATAATTTTGCTAAAAAAATCGATCAATTATGTACAAACTTTGACGGCATTCCCCCCATTTTGCTTGGCAATATACATGAATTTATCTGCAATCGAAATTGCCTCAGATATTGAAGTCTTTTGCATGTGTTCAATATAGCAGACACCAACACTGACAGTACATGTTGCATTGTTAAATGGGAAATCGCTAATTTTTTTTTGAATTCTATTAGCAATATTTTCGACGGTAGATCTTGTAACATCATCCATGAGGATAATGAACTCATCTCCTCCATATCTGGCAACGACGTCGGACGATCGTATGTGTTTTTTTATTACACTGGAAACGTATTTCAGCGCAGAGTCCGCAAAAGAGTGACCGAATTTATCATTAATTAGTTTGAATTTGTCCACATCCAGCATGATAATCGCAGAGTTTGAAAAGCTATGTTCCTTGCTTTTCAAATAATCTTCAAAAAAAGAACGGTTATATACCTCTGTTGTGGAATCAATAGCAGATAAATATAAGCTTTTCTTCAATTTTTCAGAAAATGCATCATATAGTTTTTTGTATTTTATAAATGAATTCAGACGATATTTGATTATGGTTGGATTAGAAGTGGAATCTATAATGTCAGTATGCCCGATATCTAATTCTATGGATCGTTTAATTTTTTCCTCATTATATTTATCAAAAGTAAAAACTATGGGCTTGTGCTTATTGGCTTCTCTTAAACGAAGATCCGCGCAGCACTCATTTGCTTGAGCATGATTTATATTTATAATGAATAAATCCGAATCACTGACATTATCTATCGTCGGCCAAGTCCGTAGCGAAACAATTTCAGAGTTTTTGATAATGCTTTCATGCAGAAAATCAATATTATTATGAAAAATCGTGACTATTTTTTTTGCACCATGCTCTTCGATATACATATTACTCAACAAATTATCGTCAAATAAATTTTTCATTTTTATTAGGGTATTTACCCTTTTTAATAGAACTGACTTATCAATGTTGATGCAAATAACATCTTCCAATTCAATAGGCGGAAGCTCTTGTTCTTCAAAATCCGTCAGGCCGACTATCGGAATAACTCCACATAGCTGTTTAAGAATAGAAAAAAAATCAAAAAACAACTTAGAGGATTTCTCCGAAAAATCTTTTGGAAGAGATAAAAAAACTACATCCACAAATTTGGTCCCAATGATCCTTAGGGAGTCTTCCAGCGATTTCGAAAACAGTGTAGAGTAATAAAACTCCTGCAGCTTCGATGATATTTGATAAACATCCAGCTTATATTCATTAACTATCAGGACTCTTGCAACCATTTGCTCTGTCCTCTATGCATGCAAATATAGATTTTACAAACTTATCAATAGAAATAGGTTTTGTTAAGAATGCATCTAATATTTTTACAATATTTTCTTTGCTTTTTGGATTATATACTGATAACCCTATAATGGGCATTATTTTCGACTGTGCTATAGCTCTCATTTTGGTCACAAATTTTTCGATAAAAGACTCTTCTGCTATTTCTGTATTAATCACAGCCAAATCCTGCTGGGTTTCTTTTATCTTAATCAGTCCATCCATCGCAGATCTTGCCACATAAACATCAAAACTATTGGCAATCAAAACATCTCTGTAAAGCTTTTGGTGTGGAGAATTTTTTTCTATTAAAACGGCGGATTTTTTAAACAAATTCGCTTGCATATCATCTACTCCTCATGCATTAATAATTATGAGTACAATAAAAATATTAATAAAAGGTTACTAATTTTTTTTTGAATATTTTCAATTGAATGTGTTATTTGACATTACTCTTGTGATATTTTTTTTGTCTATAAAATTCATATCTTGTAGCCTCTTCGTTGTTGCAAGTTTCCCGCGACGGTGTTATCCTGCCTCAAACTTGTGCGGAGAATGATTATGAAAACAAGAAGAGCCAGTTTGGTGGTTATAGGAACAGTGATGTTTTTCACTGCCTTTGGTGGTGCTCTGAAAAAGCACTTTTCCAAAGGCGAGCAGTCGGAGAATATCAATATAGAAGAGTCAAAGACTTCGGAAGAATTAGGTAATTCTGTTGCGGAGCCTGCTGCCGAGCAGCCATCTACTCCTCCGCTGAATGATCACAATAAAAATGATGGTGACTCATCTTCGCCAGAACCAGTAGCTCCGCCTACTCCTCCAGCGAGCGTCCTGCCTTCCCACGGTACCCCTGATGCTAAGACTGAAAAGAAAAAAATATCCGGAGATCCTGTGATATTGAGAATAAATGGCCGGAAAGAATTCAGGCGGAGCGACATTCTGGCGATCCTAGCTTCATTCCCTCCACAAGTACTGCAGCATATGCCACCTGAAAAATTGTATGAGTTGAGTCGAGATCAGTTGTTGAATTCTTTTCTGCTCGTCGAGCAAGGTAGGAAACGAGGTCTGGATCAGAGCAAGCAATACCTTGATGAGCTGGCTCGCTTCAAAGATGACCTTCTGGTTAGGATACTTATCGCCATAGAAACCTCGCCTCATGCAGATAATGAAACGGAGTTGAAGGCAAAATATACCAAATATCTGGTGGAATTCAAAAAGGGCAACGAGTTCCTCCTCCAACATATTCTAGTCAGTACCGAAGAGGAGGCCAAGGGGATTCTGGATGAACTGAAGAAAGGATCTGATTTTGCGGAGCTAGCTCGGAAGCATAGTATAGCACCATCAAAGTCGACTGGTGGAGACGAGGGGTTTATATCAATAACGGATATACAGCAACCTATCCGAGACCAGTTGACACCCCTGAAGAAAAACGAGTATACAACGCAAGCTATACAGGCAAGTGATGGCTATCACATCTTAAAATTACTGGATACTCGGGAGTCGAAGCCGCAGTCTTTTGAGGAAGCTGCTCAGATGTTGAGGCGGGCTATCGTTTACGAGTATATGTCAAAACTTCTGGATAGGCTTAAAAAAGGAGCGAGAATCGAGTACTTTAGCGAAGAGGGAACTCCTGTTAGCCGTCCGGATACAGTTCCGGCAACACAGTGAAGAGACCGACCATCAGAGCGGGAAATATTTCCCGCTACTTTTCTGCCACGCGATATCAATGCTGTTCCTGATCTCGATTACTGTTAGGGATAAACAATATTCACCGCGCTGGTCGCCATCGTTCTCTTCAAACGGGTAAATGGAGAGTTGGCTACATTGACCTTCGATCGCGAAATACAATCTCTACAGACGTTAATATCTAAGACCTTATTTGTTATAAACTTGATTTTTCTGAGCTGTTAGACCAGAGTAGCCAAGCTTGGTTTAGAGAATGCAGAACGATGCCGAATTAAATGCAAAAACTCGGGGCATGTAAGTCCGATCAAAGTAATTATCAACCCTTTCTAGATTACTTCACTTTGCTCGAAATGACAGAAGAAAATAGTGAAATTTGAACGAAAAAACATATTTAAAAATAGAATTATTATTGAATATTAAGGTATTCTATAGTATTTCAATAGACATGCAAAAAACATAAATTTTACACAATGCTTTTTATTTCATTTAATGTTAATGGATTACGTGCGGCAATTAGTGATTACTAGTTAACAATTCAGAAGAGGTATTATGGAGACTAGTATAGTAAGACCTTATTGTTCATATAAGGGATTGGATCTGAGATATTTAAATAAGAGGATCAACAAAACGTTAAAGC
>JAITBT010000006.1 GCA_031283445.1 Holosporaceae bacterium
ATAATTCTCTTTCGGCAACCTTACAAGTAGATAATAAGATACTCCACAACATTACAAATGAATTGATTTTGCTCGGAGACGCTTTGAAATACCTGCCTCCGGAAACGGCCAATAACATAGTCAGCCATTGGGATGGAAAATTTACCATTGGGCAAACCATTTTCTTGCTGCAATATGTGACATCTAATACAGTGATCGAAAAGCTTATGGAGCAAACTACCTTTAAAAACCCTATCCTAGATCAATTGATTATTCTGAATAGAAGTTACCCATCATACACTAAAAGTGCCCAAAATTGCACCAGGTCAACAATTATAGAAAAATTGGCGAAAATGAGTGGCGACGGCTATCTGGACGTGCAGTTGGCAGGCCGATTACTTAGAGTATTACCTACGAGATTTATTCCACTGCTACTGCAAAAATCTAATTTGAAGAAGGATTTGCCAATAATTTCAAAAATTTTAATCCATAGATTTAAGAATAATTCTATTTTCGACAATATTGATGTTATCGGACGTTCGGAGCAAGAGTATCAGATTGTAGCACTTTTGGCAGACGCCGCGGGCGATAAAATGACTCCTGAATTAGAGGAATTTTTACTATCGTGTATGAATAAGCATCTATTTTATATGGAACTGAATTTAGAGTACTCCACTGAGCGTCTTGCCGAAATAATAGAAAATAATCTTAAAAATCAAAATGACGACCACCTCGAAGCAAAAAGCAATCTTATTTATATGGTTGAAGGCAATGTAATTCCAGACGCCTACAAAGAATTATTGCTGAAAAAATTAAAAACACACATTAAAAAACAGAAACATTTGTTAACAATGCTACTGGATTACATACATGAACATGAGGAAAGGCCGTTTACTCTCGAGGAATTTACCGCTCTAGGAAAACATCTGAGTAACGACGATGTTTCCGAAGTGAAAATAATAGATGCAATGATAGATATGTACCAGAAACGGAAAATAGCACTCAGCAATGATCCGGAAACGGCGGCAGATGCTCCTGATATCCAAAAAGACTTTTTGAAAGACGCTTTATTGAAAAGTATGAATGAACTTTTATCCAGCAATGATGATAATGACGATTCACCTAGTCACGTTTCGCCGGAAAAGAGTTTGACGGAATTCGGTGTAAGGAATACTCAAGTTCTGGTGGGAGAGGAATATGAAAATCTGAAAGTTGATGAATTATCTCCAATTATTCCGAAAGCGTTAATCGATATTAATATGGAAAATCTAGATACTCCTTTAGATAAACCATTAAATATGAAAATTGTTTGGAATAGTCTAAGCGGAATCTATGGACGCAAAGTTATAAAAGACAATACTTTTGAACATTCCGACGATGATGATGATGATGATTATTTACCTAAACGTAATGCATCGCCAGATCCAGAATGGGCAATGTCAACGCAGCAAATTTCGCCACCACCATATAGTAACTTTATGCCAAGGTGTATCTTAGGAGATTTTAGTAATACGCATTCTTCCACCTATACAAAAGCTTCCAGTTATATGCTTGATGATGAAAGGTCTGAATCTCCAGCACTAATGTTCCATTTCCCAAGCTTTTTTTCATCAACGCCGCCGCCATCACATAAATATGGTAAGGGCGTTCATGAGAAAATATTACAGACATTGGAAAATATTCCATGGATTAAACATCTTTATAATAGGGAATTTTCTAAATGGTCTCTATCTGCGAAGTCAATTATGGAAGATTCAATGTATAGCATGTATATAGATGGCGAAAATCAACATGAAACTTTGCTAATGCCATTTTATATTTTGCCGAACAAGAAAAAAGCTGTACCGAGTGGACGTGGCAAAGGTATACAGTATTCAAGACCATCAAATGAAAAGTTGGCGGGAGAATCATCGCTTGCTATTGCACCATCAAAATATCCGAGACCCTTCGAAAACTGCTATGTAAATATGTTGAACGATCACGGAGCACAGATTATGAAAAATTTTATTTTCGAACCATGTGACTATGGTATTTTGACATTGATGAATGACGAGAGAAATTATCTGAAGATCAGCATGAAAAACGAGATGAAACTGAAGGCTATTTCCTCCAGTTCTAGTTCTTCGGAGACAAGTGCTACTTCCTCCAGTTCTAGCTCCAGTTCTAGCTCTAGCTCCAGTTCTAGCTCCTCTGAAACAAGTGCTACTTCCGTGAAGAAGCCTAAAATTCCGAGTTTATATGGAGCAACATTCATGTATCGTATGCACGACTTTGTTGATTTTTTGAAAAATCCATTAAAAAATGATAATAACGATGACGGTTTTGACAGCATAGGTTTTGACAGCGTAGATTTTGACAGCGTAGATTTTGACAGCGCAGATTCTGACATGTGATGGAATAATCTTTATTTGATAGATGCATATGGGGACTGTCGAGATCCGAGAAATTTTTTTCACAATTGAGTCCGCGGGCTTGATTCTGATGCGTTGCTAGGCATAAATTTCCGGATATCGACAGTCCCATTTTCGTTTTTTAGGACATATAAAAAATTATACTAAATTAGCAATTCTGCCGCTATGTCAGC
>JAITBT010000034.1 GCA_031283445.1 Holosporaceae bacterium
CGGCGAAATCCTCCAGGCGATAAATCTTTTAACCTCTCATATCTCATATAACTTCCTCCATCAAAACAACTATGTATTTATAATACATAGCTTCCGTTTCGAAAGAGGTCTATTGTAGGGGAATAGTACTGGTGCTAACTGCCGGCGCCGCCTCAGGTCATTTCATATTTAAATAAGATTGTTTTTTAGTAAAAAATGTGTTCTATAAATTATGGTCATCTGAGGATAAGTATGTCCAAAAAAATGGAATTTGGGGCGATTCTAGCGTTGGTGTTCGGGAGTCAGATAGGTTCTGGGATATTTGTGTTACCAGCAACATTAGCGCCCTATGGCATGTACGGCCTGTGGGGGTGGGGACTTGCCAGCCTCGGTGCGATGCTGCTGGCTTTCGTTTTCGCAGATTTGTGCTCTCGCTTCCCACGTACTGGTGGTCCGCATGTGTATATTCGGGAAGTCTTCGGAAATGAGATTGGTTTTTTTTCAGGATGGATCTACTGGCTAGTTTCCTGGACGAGCACATCGGTTGTTATCATCGCCGCCGTCTCCAGTTTAGGCGTATTCTTTGGTGGCAAGGTGTCTGCACTAACGTATTTGCTTTGCGAAGTTGGATTACTTTGCATTATCGCTGCTGTCAACTGCTACAGCGTTAGCTTTGCTGGAAATATTGGGGTTATTCTAGCGCTCCTTAAATTTATTCCTTTTGTGTTTGTTCCAGCTGTGCTTTTTTGTAACTTTAATAGCGATAATATAATCATAGCTCCACAGTACGCTAATTCTTCTGCGCTGAAATTAGCTCTAATAGCGACGATGGAATCTTTCTGGGGATTTATTGGAGTAGAGTGCGCGACGGCTCCCGCGGGCATGGTGGAAAATCCAACGAAAACAATACCTCGGGCTATAATTATTGGAACATTGGGTGTTGCTATGGTTTATTTCATTAATAATTTTGCTATTATGGCTGTAATTCCAGGTAGTGTGCTGATGAGCAGTAGTGCTCCATATGTGGATGCCATCAATCTTGTATTTGGGAAAAATCTGTCGCTGATTATATCAGTAATCGCTTTTGTAATAATGGTCGGGACTGCAAACGCTTGGACATTAGCATCTGCCCAAATATCTCTAGGATTAGCCCAGGATAAGCTTCTTCCGGCTTTTTTTGCGAAAAAGAACAAAAGTCTTGCTCCCTATGTTAGTATTTTGATTAGTAGCTTCGGGATGATTCCACTGCTGCTGCTTTCTAAAAATCAAAATCTAGCAGAACAAATAAATAATATAATAAACTTTTCGGTAGAAATTTTTCTACTGGTTTATGCTATATCCTGTTTGGCATTTATAAAAGTTAATATGAGTTCCAGAAAGATTTTTAGAGTTATTTTAGGAATAGCGGCATTTTCGTTTTGCATCGCCATGATAGTAAATTCTTCTATTTCAGCTATGATAATAGCTCTGCTATTTGCCATAAGTGGTGTCTGTATGAGGCCTTTTATAAAATAGAAGATTTTTTATTTTAGTAAAGTGACGTATTTCACCTTGAAGAGAGAAACAATTGATATGCGGAAACGTTACTAAATCGTTGTTAACTGCTGATCTAGCCTTTTTATCAAAGAATTAAAACCGTGCGTTTTTAAAAAAAAAGCAGCTTTTGCTGAATTATAAAGTATTTTAAAATTGTTAAAGTCTTCATTGAGGGGAACATCCTTCTCTAGAGTGACTAACTTCAGGGAAATGTCAAACTGTTCTCTTTGCTCACAAAAACTTTCCCTAATTTTAGTAGATTTAATATTGTTAATATTACGGCACAAAGCTTCCGGCGTTTTAAATTCGTTAACCAACTTTGCTGCTCTCTTGGGGCCAATTCCCTTAATTCCTGGAATATTATCAGATATATCCCCCATTAAAGCTTGTAGAAAAATCATCTGTGATGGCAAAACACCATAACTTTCCCAAACTTCATCTGCTTTTATTACTTTTGATTTTATGGGGTCGAAAATGTAAATATCATCCGTAATCAATTGCATTAGATCTTTATCCGACGATATAATTTTTACTTCATATCCTCGTTCTGATAATTTCTTAGAATAGGTAGCGATTATATCATCAGCTTCAAATCCTTTTTTATTGACAGTTGGAATACCGAAAGCTTCACAAGCATCTCGAAGCATCGGAATTTGTAACTTTAATTCTTCGGGAGTCGCTTGGCGATTACCTTTGTATTCCGAATAGATCTTGGAGCGGAAAGTATCTCTACCGCTATCGAACACTACGCAGAACAAATCAGATCCGAACATAGTTTCTGTGAGGACTTTGTGTTTTTTTAACAAAGAAATCAGCATGGAGCAAAATCCGAAAACTGCCCCAGCTGGATGTCCATCTTTATTAGTTAACTGTGGCAAAGCATAGTAAGCTCTGTATATGAAACCGGAGCCATCCACCAGTATAGCAAGGGCTTTACTCATAATTTATTGTAAAGTCTGATTTTTTGATTCTTTCTGTTGCTGATACAAATCTGCAAAATTAATTGGAGTTAAATATAATGGAGGGAAACCACCATCACTGGTCACATTGGCAATGATACTGCGGGCAAAAGGAAACAACAGCCGTGGACACTCCACGTACAAAATAGTATCTATGAGATCATCCGAGAATCCTTCCAGGATAAATTCACCGGTGTAATTTAGTTCTAGTATAAATAAGGGTTTATCAAATTTCGCATTAATTCCTATTATTAAAGCCACAAAAAATACATTTTTCTCTTTCCCTTTTTCAGTGTTCACCTTCAATTGTACATCGATCTGAGGCTGTTTTTGGGAAGATTCTATTTCTGCCGTTGAACCAATGTTTTCAAATGATAGATCCTTCGTGTATTGGGCTATTATCCCAAAAGTCTGATTATTTTCCTCTGACATAAGTACTCCCATTCCTTTTAATGGGTTGATAGTATAAAAGAAGATGAAGTATCGCAAGTTCGAAACTATCCTCGATGCTATTGTTTCGTAAATTATGTCGAGAAGTATACAAAATTATGGAAGAAAGTTTGGGGTTACATTTTATCTTTCCTGTGGTATATTTTGCGACGTTTGGTGAATACAATGGCAGATTGGAACTTTAGGGTTGGAAATTCCATCGTTAATAAATACGTAAAATCTTTATACGAGGTTTCCGTATCTTACGGAATTGAAAAGATCGTGGTAGCTCAGCTGAAATCCCTAAAGAATTGTGTTTTATCACTCGACAATCACGAAAAAATCCTGGAAAAATTTTCATTAGTTCCTAAGTATGGAGAAGATTTTATTGAACAATTGAAAGTGGAATTGAAATTGTTAAAGGAAGTTGGTAATTTTCTTGCTTTACTGTTAAAAAATAAAAGATTGTCATTGATAGTCGAAATTTGCGATGCTTATTTTTTGTTTATCGACACCATAAAGGGAAAGAAAATTTTTTTTATTACTCATGCCGCTGAGTTTTCAGCAGCAGACAAAAAGCAATTAATTGGTAATTTTTGCAAAGTTTTCGGTGGAAAAATCGAGTGCATTAGCCGAAAGGATTTATCTCTAATCGGAGGTATAAAAATACAATTTCGCTCGAAAATTCTAGATTATTCTATAAAATCCAGATTGGCGCGACTACGTCAAGCGATCAAAGGAGGCAGCTATGAAGATTAAATCTTCCGAAATCACTTCCATATTAAAGGAACGCATCGAGAATTTTAATTCCGGCCCGGAGTTCATTGAAGTTGGTCGTGTTCTTTCCATTGGTGATGGTGTTGCCAAAATTTACGGGCTAGATGATGTTTTTATGGGAGAAATGGTTATCTTCGATTCCGGAATAAAGGGAATGGCCCTGAATCTAGGGGAAGATACCGTAGATGTCGTACTATTTGGTGAGGATCGCAAAGTTTTCGAGGGTATGGAGGTGCGGAGGACTCGCAACATTGTGAAAGTACCAGTAGGAAAGAGCTTGTTGGGAAGAGTTGTAAATGCCCTTGGAGAGCCTATAGATGGAAAGGGGGCCATTAGAGGAGAAGAGCTTAAGCCTGTGGATATTAAAGCTCCTGGCATCATTGCAAGAAAATCGGTACAGGAGCCGATGCAAACCGGAATAAAAGCCATAGATGCTTTAGTTCCCATCGGACGAGGACAACGAGAATTGATCATAGGGGACAGGCAAACAGGAAAAACGGCAATCGCAATCGATACTATTTTGAATCAGAAGTATGCATTCGATAAAAATATTGAAAAAGAAAAATTATACTGCATCTATGTGGTTATTGGCCAGAAAAGATTTTCCGTTGCGCAGCTAGTAAAGACTTTGACAGATGCCGGAGCAATGGAATATTCAATCGTTGTTGCGGCTACAGCTTCCGAAGCTGCAACAATGCAATATCTTGCTCCTTATACCGGTTGTACTATCGGTGAGTATTTTCGTGATAACGGCATGCATGCTTTAATCGTCTATGATGATCTCTCCAAACATGCCATCGCATACCGCCAAATGTCGCTGCTGCTGCGACGACCTCCCGGCCGGGAAGCATATCCCGGCGACGTGTTTTATCTGCATTCGAGATTACTGGAAAGAGCAGCAAAGTTGAACGATGCCACGGGTGGGGGTTCATTGACAGCTCTACCTATAATTGAAACGCAGGCTGGTGACTTGTCTGCCTATATTCCTACAAACGTTATTTCTATAACAGATGGTCAAATTTTTCTGGAAAGTGGTTTGTTTTACAGGGGAATCCGTCCAGCAATCAATGTCGGTCAGTCGGTCAGTCGTGTTGGATCTGCCGCCCAGACAAAATGTATGAAGCAGGTGGCTGGTAAAATTAAGTTGGAATTAGCGCAGTACCGGGAAATGGCGAGTTTCGCGCAGTTCGCATCCGATCTGGATTCTTCTAGTAAACAATTGATATCCCGGGGAGAAAGATTGACTGAAATTTTAAAACAGGGGCAGTATGCTCCAATGAATGTAGAAGCGCAAGTGATAAGCATATTTCTCGGTGTTAACGGTTATTTGGATGAATTAAAATTGGAAGCTATTTCTAAGTTTGAAAAGTATGTTTTGGAGCGCATACAAGCAGAAGAATCCGAAATTCTCTCCGAAATTAGAACCCATCTGGAAATTATAAATGACGTGAATGAAAAAATGAGAATTATAGTGAGTAAGTATTTGAGCGATTTTAAAAAAAATAATGGATTATAGGCAGTGAATGGCTAATTTAAAAGAACTACGGAATAAAATAAGCGTTATTCAATCTACCCGGAAAGTAACTCTAGCTATGAAGCTTGTAGCTGGCGTTAAATTAAAAAAAGCAGAACAAAAGGCAGCCGCTTCCCGGGAATACGCTTCAGAATTGGGTCATGTTTTATCGAAAATCCGTCAAAAACTTCGGGATGCGAACTGTGACCTTTTTTTCGGAAGAAGTGTAATTAATACGGAAATGTTGGTAGTGTTCGCCTCGGATAAAGGACTGTGTGGTAATTTTAATTACTCGATTAATAAGGAGGTTTCTTGTATAATTTCTAGAATTCATGCAGAAAATAAAAGAATTCATGTTATTTGCGTGGGAGCTAAGCTATTTAACATTATATGTCAGAAACTAGCGAATAACGACATTATAGAATCGGTGGAAAATTTCTATAAAAGTGAAAAGTTGTTTTTCAATTCACAAAAATTAGCGGAGAAGATTATTACTGCTTTCCGATTCTGCGAAGTGGATAACGTTTCTGTAGTATATACAAAAAGCCATTCAGTTATGCAACGTAAAGTCTACATAAAAAGTATCGTTCCGATTCTCAGCGAGCCTAGCAGAGATAAAACTGAGATCGTTTTTGAGCCTAGCGTGGAAGATGTTCTCGAAAACATTGTTCCATACAACATTGCCATCCAAATTTATCAATCTGCACTCGAGAGCATAACCAGCGAGCAGGGGTGTCGCATGACTTCCATGGACAGTGCCACTCGGAATGCTAATGAATTATTGTCGCGTTTAACCATGACGTATAATAGAGTAAGGCAGTACAATATTACACAGGAACTCGTAGAGGTAGTTTCAGGAGCTGCTGCTGTAGCAAAAGGATAAAAAAATGAATAAGGGACGTATATCTCAGGTGCTGGGCGTAGTTGTGGATGTAACATTTGAAAAAAAAATTCCAGATATTTTGAATGCTCTGGAAGTGGTAAATAATGGCAAAAAGATAATACTCGAAGTAGCGCAACAATTAGGTGAAAATACTGTCCGCGCCATTGCTATGGATATTTCAGACGGATTACAAAGAGGGCAGGAGGTCTTGGATACAGGGAAAATGATAGAAGTTCCGGTCGGAAAGCAACTTCTGGGCAGGATTATTAACGTAGTCGGGGATCCCGTCGATGAGCGTGGTCCTATTGCATCTAAGATTCTACTCCCCATACATAGGGAAGCTCCTTCTTTTGTGGAGCAAGCTACAGAGGCCGAAATTTTAATAACTGGCATAAAAGTGGTGGACCTTTTAGCACCGTATGCTAAGGGGGGAAAGGTCGGCTTATTTGGCGGCGCTGGCGTTGGAAAAACAGTCTTAATTGAAGAATTGATAAATAACATTGCAAAAGCCCATGGTGGCTACTCAGTTTTTGCCGGAGTGGGAGAAAGAACGCGGGAAGGTAATGACTTGTATCATGAAATGATTGCATCCGGAGTCATAAATATCGAAGGAGAAGGCTCGAAAGCTGCTTTGGTATATGGACAAATGAATGAACCTCCTGGAGCTCGCGCGCGCGTTGCTTTAACTGGACTTACTTTGGCTGAATATTTTAGGGATTACGAACAACAAGACGTCCTGCTGTTTGTGGATAATATATTCAGATTTACACAAGCAGGATCCGAAGTTTCTGCACTGTTGGGCAGAACGCCGTCGGCCGTCGGCTATCAACCGACACTGGCAACTGATATGGGCGAATTACAGGAGCGCATCACTAGCACTGTTAAGGGTTCTATCACAAGTGTTCAGGCGATTTATGTGCCGGCAGACGATCCGACGGATCCGGCACCAGCCACATCCTTTTCTCATCTGGATGCCACCACCGTACTCAGCAGGAAAATATCAGAGTTGGGAATTTATCCGGCGGTGGATCCGCTAGATTCTACTTCCCGAATGCTATCTCCTTATATTGTTGGTGAAGAGCACTATGGAATAGCACGTGAAGTTCAGCGAATTCTTCAGAGCTATAAATCTCTTCAGGATATAATAGCTATTCTGGGTATGGATGAGCTATCGGAAGAAGATAAACTTGTGGTGGCCCGTGCCCGGAAGATCCAAAGATTCCTTTCACAACCTTTCCATGTAGCAGAAGTGTTTACGGGCATGAAGGGGAAATTTGTCAGCCTCGCCGATACCATTAAAGGATTTAGTGCCATTACTTCTGGTGAATGTGATCATCTACCCGAGATGGCGTTTTTTATGGTTGGTACTATCGAAGATGTTTATGAAAAAGCAACCAATATGGGAATTTCGACTTGAGAGTTAAAATTCTGAAATTTGAAAAAAAGCTTTATGATGGAGAAGCTGAAAAAGTTGTGTTGCCAGCTGTGACAGGGGAAATGTGCCTCCTTCCTCACCATATTTCAATTATTACTCTTCTCAGGAAGGGAATAATAAAAGTATTTAAACCAAATGACGGACCTCCATTAATGGTAGATGTGGAAGGAGGAATTTGTTCTTTCTTCGGAGACGAAGCCGTCTTTTTAATAAAAGATTCTGGTCTGTGCACATCTGTGTCCTGAAATTTAATGTTAAGCTGCTCCTCCAACCGGGGAATCCTTAACCGTATGATGCTAGCCTCTACTGTTTCCAAGGCTGGACACCATCTGGTATCTTTTTATTGAATAATTTTGGAATTTTTTCTTAATTCAAATATAGCATATTCATCTTTGATTAACTGAAGTTTTTGTCATATAAAGATGTTTTATTTGTGTATTTGGAGGCATGATGTTATATCTGGAAGAGTTTAGGAAGAAGGTAATGGAGTAC
>JAITBT010000041.1 GCA_031283445.1 Holosporaceae bacterium
TTAATCCAGCGTACTAACCGCCTTGTCCAGATGCTCAGGAGCCAGGTACGCGTATCGCTTGGTCATGGTTATGTCCTTGTGCCCCATGAGGCGTTGCACGGTGTATAAATCAACGCCATTCATCACGAGCCAGCTGGCGTAGGTGTGGCGCAGTGTGTGGAACAGGACTTTCTGCCGTCTGTCAGCTACGTTTGCGTTGAATCCAAGCCTTTTGACAGCTCGCTCATAGGAATTAGAAATATCACGCACTTGTTCTCCGTTAATGGATTTGAATACGTAACCTGCGGCGTGTTCGGGTTTTCGTTTTAGTAGCATTTTTTCCACTTTGTCATGCATCGGCAGCAATGCATTGCCGCCATTTTTGCGATCTTTTATGAAGAGTCTTTTGTTATCAAAATTTACATCCTGCCATTCCAGATCGAAAATTTCTCCGGCTCTCAGACCGCTGTATAAAGAAATGAGAGCTATGTCATGTATCTGTTCACTTGATTCTTTCAAGACTTTCAGAAGCGATTCGGCTTCGTTCTTGGTTAAAAAACGTTCGCGCTTATCATCTTCTTTAGATAATTTAACATTTGTCGTTGGGATTTCCCCGTCATATCCATATCTGTTTATGGCAAACTTGAACACTTGAGCGATAAGATTTACGGCTTTTTTAATATGGTCTGCCGACATGTTGTTTTCTATCATGTGTGATTTTACATCTTCGACATCTTGAACACTTATTTCGGACAAAGTCTTTTGTTTTATGCAGTCTGAAATTTGGTTTCTGTATATGCTAAGTCTTGTTTTATAGGTTTTTAGTGTGGTTTCTATTTTCACCTGCTCCATGTATGCATCAAATAAATCGTGGAATGTGCGCTCATCTATGATTTTCTTTTTTTGCTCGCTTTCGGCTTTTTCATTTTCTTTTTTTGCGGCTTCGCGTTTTTCTGCTAGAGTGCGGGGGCCTTGTCCTATTTTTCGGTTTTGTCTCAACTCGTTCATTATTGCAGAGGCTTTTTCAATAGTCCATCCGTCGGATTCCCAGCCGAATGCTTCACATTTAGTTTTTCCGTCCAGTTTGTAAAATGCTGTGAAATAGCGATCTTTATGTTTTTTAAAAATTCTGGTAGCGTGTTCTCTGTAACTTATGCATTTCACACCTTCAACTTTTATCCAATTGGCTGCCATAATATTTTTTCCCTAGCTTTTTTATATCGATATTAACATAAGAGAATTTATATATTCTTTCAAATATCTTAAAAATTCGTTAATTTATAAAATTTTTTTCGCCCTTAACGAAAATTTTACATTTTTCAGCTATTATAATAGCTGGTGGAAAAGATGCCGGCGTATAACTCGGGATGGGGGATTGTAAATGTGGAAAATAAGCTTCGGAATCAGGGCGTTCCAGAATCCCGAGGGTGGTAAGTATCAATTTAAAATATGTTTTTTCCAGCTATTTTCTATGGTAGCATTAACGAGCTCTAGGGAGATTCAAAAAAACGCATGAAAAAACTATTTTGGCTATTGTTGATTGCTGGATGCACTAATAATATGGAACGCCAGCATAAAATCATATCTACTTTTCCTCAATCGCTGGATGCGTTCTACTTTTCCGACGTATTTTTAGATGCTGCGGAAATCGATGTTGAACGACAAATCCAAAAATTACGCAGCGAATATACCTGGGAATCGGGAAACGACGTTTTCAATAATTCGTTTACGTGCAGCTATCGTCATAAAAAAGGTGGAGAGACGAACGGAGGCAAAGTAGTCTGCGAGTATCTTGGAAATTGGCATGGTCATGACATAATTGCTCGCCATTATGGGACAGGTGGCAGCGGTCATTTTTCAGATATTGTGTTCTGTTCCTTCAATGCCGGAAAATTGCATATTCATAAAACAATACTTCTCGGTGACAGAGCAGTGGAGGGCATGCTGGCTCATCCGATATTCGACAACGAAGGGAAAATCTATTTTTACATGCACCTATCAAACGCTGCACTGCTTAAAGAAGCCGGGCTCGACGAGAAAATAATCCAGAGCGACGACGGTTTTACCTGCTACGCATGCTATGGAATTGTTGGAAAGTGCATATATGATATCGTGGAAGAAAAGATGAAAATTTTGTCCATAACAGCATTTTCCAATGAAAACAAAAATTCCAAGATACAGTCGTTGATACAACCAAAAATGAACAACGGAATGGCGATTTTCAATGAAATGGAAGCTAGAGAATTTTTTAAGAAATTACGAGAAATGTATCGGACCAAGTAACACGTTTAAATTTCTTCACATATCAGGACGTTTCAGAATCCCGAGGGTGGTAAGTTCCGGTTGTATTTCACCTAGTTTTTTTAGAAATCGTGGTCCATTGTTAGTTGCCCGATTTTCTTCTCCAAATTCTCTATTTTCTCCTCGTCTGCCAAAACTTTGCGTCAAGGCCTCAATTGCCTCTCTCCCCCAGCGATTTATTGCTCCTGACGGAACTTTGTACGTCTTCGATAATTCAGAAAACGCACATTTTCCTAAAATTTTTAAAAAAAACTTGACAAAGTCGCAGATAATATGTTATGCTTTGATAATATATTGTACTTTATTGCAAATGAGCATATGATCAGCAAAACGTGTTTTGGTAATGTGTCGTTTATTTTAATTTTGAAGGGAGAAGGAACAAATGAAAGTCTTTTGGAAAACTTTAGCTGCCTGTGCCGTTTTTTTGATGGCTTTGGCAGGAGCGACTGAGCGTGTAATCACTGTCGAAGAGCTACCTGGAGTCAGTGACACCATTCGGCAAAATGTTAAACATATCTTAACCAAAGACGTTTTATTCATTATGAAATGTCTGAAGGATCATGGATACGAGGGGCGAGTTGTTGGCGGCGCAGTGCGAAATCTTGTTATGGGCACTAGCACATCCGACACTGACATAGATATAGCCTCCACTGCTCCACATGATGTCGTAACTAAGATTTTTGAATCGGAAAATTGTACCGTGAGACAGACCGGTGATGTGCACGGAACCGTCACCGTTGTTTTGAACGGCGAGGGATATGAGATAACAACATTGCGCATTGACAAAAAAACTGACGGGCGTAAGGCCATTGTAGAGCAGACTGATTCGTTTGAGCTTGATTCCAAACGCAGAGATTTTACATTCAATGCACTGTATATGGGGGCAGACGGGAAAATATTCGATTATAACGATGGTATAAATGACGCACTATTGAGAAGAGTAAAATTCATTGAGAGTGCTGAAAAACGCATTAGAGAGGATTATCTGAGAATCATGCGATATTTCAGATTTGTAGCTCGTTACGGAAATTTTCAGTGCGATGAGGAATGCTTAAAAATTATAAATTCACTCAAAAGCAACCTATCAATAATTTCCATTCAGCGCATTTTGGTGGAGTTAGAAAAAACATTTTCCAGCGATGATTCTTACAAAATGGTTGCTCCGATGCTCCCTGTTTTGCAAGAAATTTTTGGACTAAGGTGCGATCCACTTAAAATATGCCATGATTTGGGAATAAAACTCGATTCTGCTAAAGAACGTCTGTGCATGCTCTTGAAGTTTTCCGACGAGGCAAAGATAAGAGAAAAATATAAGTATAACGATAACCCTCCAGCATACATTAACGATGTGTTGCAATTTAGGTGTCCGTCCATATCTGAAATAAAAAAGAGTCTGAAGGTAAAAAATGCCTACGCAAATGACACAAAAACAAAGGCACTTTTTGTAAAATATATTGTTATTCAGCTGTACAACGATGGAAAGATTCCCTGCAAAGATGGACAGATTCCTTTGGACGCCGCTCGCGCTCTCTTTACGGAGTTAACTGATTTTTGCAATTCTAAATACTCTCAATTTACTTTTTCAAAGTCAGATTTTGCCGTCGATCTTCGCAAGCAAGAAAGTAATAAGAAAATAGGCGCCCTGATGGAAAGCACAAGAAAATATTGGGAATCCAAGGATGACGCTTCCGAAGAAGACTGTATTGAGTTTGCGAAAAAATTTCTCATCGACAATAAAGAACGCGATTTTAAAAATAAGAAAAAAACGAAAATAAGCGCATAGAGGTAAAGTTTTCACATGCTCCCAAGTTCGTCGTTGGTGGCGGTATATCGCCACCACAGCGGGTGGTGCACATCTGCGCAGGTGCTGATGCTATCGCCACACACCGGCCGGTGTGTGTGACCACTGTAATAGCGCGAACTCTATGGAGCTGGGTCATCTGCGCAGGTGCTGATGCTATCGCCACCGGTCGATGTGTGACCACTGTAATAGCGCAAACTATGGAGCTGGGTCATCTGCGCAGGTGCTGATGCTATCGCCACACCGTCCGGTGTGTGTGACCACTGAATAATACTCGCCAGAGATTTTGCAATGTCATGCCAGATCCCATATATACAATAGTCAACTGACTCACGGTCAAGTACTCAGCGGCGTTTGTTGGGGAAATTGTCAATGGTGGAAGCCGTATCCCTCCTAATTTTTTTGTTTTCTGTGACTAGCAAACAGCCAGATCATATCAGCACTAATTTTGCCAAACATCTTTGGGATCACATCGTCCGCCATCATCCTCGTGCATCCAATAGAATCACCATGATGTGAGACCACCTCGAAGTATGTAAGGTTACTGTGTAGTTCTAATTGTTCAAAAAAAGTCAACAAAATGTATAGTATTCCCGAATTTTTAAAGCCAAAATTTTTTTTGCATATTCTGCTTGGAAATTTATTTTTTTTACTATATATATAATGTATAGATAATAACAATGGAGAATATTATGACCATCAAAAAACAATCAACTACATCGAGAAAATGTAGCCTTCTTGGTTTCTTGCGCAATGTATCATGTTGCGCGTTAGTATTTTTGCATTTCAATGCATTAACTATCATTAAAGAAGAGCAGGAAAATCAGCAAATATTTAGCAGAGATGCTGAGCGCGTACTTTTTTCTTCCAATTCGATCAATTCCTTAATTGATTCAGATAGACGTAATGACGCATATCACATCGTATCCATATTGCCTTTTCCAATGAATAGTAATCCGCTATTAATAGGAGATATCACAAATTTACTCTTGTCTACAGAAAATAGCGTGTCCGATTTATATTGCAACGAATGGGAAACAATTGAAAAGCAACTCACTCATTGTTCCAGTGATATTAAAAGCTACTACATGCCAAAATCATTATATCAACTTTTTGCTCTGCTGCAGTATTATAAGGATGTAACATCAGATGTAACACCAGGTGAAAACTATAAAGCTATGTGGTTGTTTAATATTCACTGTGCTGATAGCTACATTTTTGATTATGGTGATTGTAATGGTCATGGTGTAAAACTTTTTCTAGATGATGGTAGCTTTTTTTCGTACTGCAAGAGTTATGCAGAACGGCATAGTGTACAAGCACTTTTTTGGAGAATTAACGATTCAATAATTGACTTCATGAGGCAAAACGATATTAAGATGGCTATCTCACTGAATCAGGATACCCTCACAAAAATAATTGATGTTCTGTTTACAAAATTTGATGAATTAGATAAAAAAGTAAAGGGAACCGACAATATCAGTTTTTCCGATCTGCGTCCCTTACAGGATATCAACACAAAAAATAAACCGCTTCTAAGACTATTGCTGAAAATGGAGTACAATATCATGATAAATTCAGGAATGGCCAAAAGCTTTAGTGTGTATCGCTGTAGCCCATATATTATCAATGAAAAGAATGTGTTCACTATGGAATGTCCACTTTCGTTTAGCAGCAATCTACTTGCGGGTTTGGTAGGAGACTTTTTTAATGGATCAGTGTTCTCGTATCTTACAGGTTCTTGTGATTTAAGGCGTGGTGAGAAGTCACAGCTCATACGTTTTAGTATTCTGCCATATGATGACAGTGGGAATAAGATGTTTTCACCAATATTCATTCCGCCGGTCACGATTTTGGGTACGCTAATTGCCAAGGGTGAATTTCATCATCCGAGAATAAAAACAGCTCGTATATTGCAGAAGGATTTTGAATATTTGATGAGGCAACTTGATCCAGATAGATGCATACCTTGTAGAAAGGTCTCATCCAAATGTGAAGAGGACTTATCCAAGCCAAGTAGCAAATTTTATAATGATACGTGCAAAAATGCTATTGACGCACAACGAAAACTTAAAAAGGCAGCATCCAAATCCAATGCAAGTAGCAACGTTTGTAATGATACGTGCGGCAATCAACCAGATGGAATTCCAACATATGATTTTATTTACAATAATGATCTTGATCCATTGCTTATGCTTAGGGAATTTTCAAAACTTAAAGCCAGTATTCGAGGTGGTTATGTAGTTGGTCCCTTAGAAAATCCGCGGTATTTTTTCAATAAAAACGATGAGAACGCTGTGTCAAAATTTGTTATAGAATGCACTAGTGTGGAAGATCTTTTAAAAGAGGCGAACAGTGCAGAGTCAGATGTAGAGAATGAAACAATATGAAGCTAACGTAGCATTGCTAACGTGGCATTAAAGAAACATTAATGACAGCACTGTTACTTTTCGACAGCGTTGTCATTTTTGGAACGCCGAATACTCACCGCCTATGGATTCTGTAACATCCTGGTTCTGAGGCTCATTCTCCATATTTATTTTATATATAGTTCCTCCAGTGGCGCGCGGCACAGACTCCTACACATATCATAGTATCCAAACATCTTATCTTAAAAATTCGTTAATTTATGGAAATTTTTTGCCGTTAACGGAAATTTTACATTTTTCTGCTATTATGGTAACTGGTGGAGAAGGTGTTGGCACACAACGCTGGAGTTGTAAATATGTAAAATAAGTCTAAAAATCAGGATGTCCCAGAATCCGTAGAGTGGTAAGACAACTGCATCGTTCTATTTCCAGCAATTTCTTTTTTATGCTTATACCACCGTTGTAACCGACCAGGCTTCCATTTGCCCCTATAACTCTATGACACGGAATAAATATCGGAATCGGATTCCTGCCGCAGGCTTGCCCCACCGCAACGGCTGATTTAGGATTGCCTATATTGCAGGCAATCTCTTGGTAGGTTCTCGTTTTTCCGTATGGAATTTTCTTTAATTGCTCAAGAACCGACAATTGAAAATCCGTGCCCTGGTATTCTAGTTCTATTTCAAATTGTTTTCGTTTTCCGGAAAAATATTCATTTAGCCGGGTATATGCTTCTTTTATGATAGAAGTTTCTAATTGTTCTTCACGACAGTATTTTTCAAAGCACACTTTCGTTACTGCGTGTTGATTCGCATAGATTATAATATTTCCCAATATTGTTTTATAAGAAAAACAGTTCATAGTTGTTATTGTAGCATTATTTTTGGAAAAAGACAGTGGCTACATTTTATTAGCTTACCATATTGTATATTGTATAGCGAATTATTTTGTTTAGGAAAAACCCTATCGTTATACCGGAGATGATGATTTTAGCAATCAAATATTTCTCCAATGCGCCGTTTACAGTTCTTTCTCAATCATTGGCTCAGCATTATGCAGAATTTTCTTTCTGTCCAAGTTCAGAGAGATATGAGATGTGGGGGGAATATGCTGAAAAATGAGGCAATACACGGATTTTGCATGTTTTAGTGATATGTTTGCCTGTAGAGAAGCAAGGAGGTCTCCAGATAGAAAGAATTTAAACTTACTAACGGAGACCTACATGTAATTGCACGATGCGAATCATATTTCTCGTTTACAAGACCATCGTATGTTTTGCATTCATCACTATTTTGCTATCTTTGCCTGCTGTTCCTCCCACGTAGTATTGACTAAATTTGCTGTGCGCAATTTATTTTCAGCGTACATTTCTTCATCTACGTAGTACATACGACGCCAATTCTCTATTGGACGAAAAAATATATTTTCCTTTTTTTTGGAGTATGCTAGTTTGTATAGATTCAATAAATATTCTCTTTCTCCAGGCATAAGCACCAACTTATCCAATTCGTTTTCTACGGATAGACTCTCGCATTCTTCCGATGTGCTTGCATGAATTACAAAGGTGCGATGAGCATTCAACAATTCATTTTTTATTTCCGACATATTTACTTCGCCATAGGGCTTGGTCAGCACAGCTCCACGATTGATCAACGCTTCAACAGCGTTGAAATTATTTCGGGAAATAGCCATATCCACGAGAGTACAGTCACTGTCTGGGAAAAAGATTGGATAATTAACATCTAACCCTTGATCTAGCAAATTATCTAGTAATATTTCTATGATGCGCTTGTCGCTGTCGTACTGATAAACAACTTCATGGAGATGTTTAAATTCTATTCTAGCTCCATATTTAATCAAGAGTTCAAGGAATTCTGGTTTACCAGATAAGGCTTTGTC
>JAITBT010000063.1 GCA_031283445.1 Holosporaceae bacterium
CTGTCGCGCCGCTTCTTTTCCCTGCCCTAATTTTTGCCCTTCAAAGGTATACCAAGCTCCAGACTTTTCCACAGCTCCTATTTTCACGCCTATATCCAACAGTTCTCCTGTTTTTGATATTCCTTCTCCGTATATAATGTCAAAATCTACGATTTTAAATGGAGGAGCGACTTTATTTTTTACAATTTTCACACGAACTTGATTCCCGATAGCTTGTTCCTTTTCCTTCAGCGTTCCAGTTCGGCGAATATCTAATCTTATGGACGAGTAAAATTTAAGCGCATTACCGCCGGTAGTAGTCTCGGGATTACCAAAAAAGACCCCTATTTTCATCCTGATTTGATTTATGAAAATCATGATGCATTTCGATTTAGAAACGGTGGACGTCAGCTTGCGGAGTGCCTGGCTCATCAATCTGGCCTGCAACCCCATGTGAGGATCTCCCATTTCACCTTCTATTTCTGCCTTCGGCACCAGTGCCGCTACACTATCCACCACGAGAACATCAATAGCTCCTGAACGAACCAGCGTGTCTGCGATCTCCAGTCCTTGCTCTCCGGTATCCGGCTGTGATAGTATTAATGATTCCACAATGACTCCGAGTTTTTTTGCATAGATGGGATCCAGAGCGTGCTCAGCATCAATGTAAGCACAATTCCCACCATTTTTCTGGGACTCGGCTACGGCATGTAAAGCTAGCGTAGTTTTTCCTGAACTTTCTGGACCAAAAATCTCGATAATACGGCCTTTAGGAAATCCACCCACACCCAGGGCCATATCAAGTCCAATCGAACCAGTGGAAATAGTCTCCATGTCCTCGATTTTTCCCCGCTGCCCGAGCTTCATTACGGAACCTTTTCCAAATGCTTTTTCTATTTGCAATAATGCTGATTCAAGAGCTTTTTCTTTGTCCATGAAACCAATTCCTTACAAAACCAGTTGATGATACAGTTTCGCTTCGGAAATAGTCAAGAAGCTTGAAAAGTTTGATGGTTCCGGCTATAGTGAAAGGCAGATAAGAAGTTGGAATGTATTATGAATCCTAATCCAGAATTATTAAAAAAGATAATAGAAGTAGTTGATCAGCATATCAGACCGTCACTGGATATGGATGGCGGAGATGTTGAAATTATTTCGCTGATTGGTAATACTTTGTCAGTAAAATTTAAAGGGGCTTGCAGCGGATGCATTCGTGCCGGAGAAACATTAAAATATGGCATTCAGAGGACCATTAATCAGTTAGTATCGAAAGATATAGTTGTAGTTTCCGTCTAAATGAAAAAGATATTCTTCGCATTTTTACTAGGTTTGGCTGCTTCTGCAGTATTTTCTGGTGGTTCTAGCCAAAAAGAAAAGAAATCCAACAATCGAACCAGTGTCCGGGATGAAATTTTTGAATGCGATCGCATAGAAGGAGATCTAAAAGGTATTCCACTTTTAAATTCATTTTCCAAAGCGGATCGAGATTTTTTTATTAGAGTAATTGCATTTGCAATCGACAAAGTAAATAAAATTGTTATGAAGCAACGTGAATTTATACTTTTTATTAAAGAAAAGCGGCAAAAATGCATGGAATTAACGACTGCTGAAAAAGAACAATTCAATAAAATTTGTAGTTTTTATCAAACCAGTGATATTCTTGAATTGTTAAAAAGAGTTGCACCTGTCCCGGTATCATTAGCAGTTGCTCAGGCTATCCACGAAAGTAAATTTGGCAGTGACAAGAATATTCAACGTCAAAATGCTTACTTTGGATTGGCGAAAACTAAGACTAGACTACTTAAATTTGATAACTTATTCAATTCAGCAATAGCCTATGTAAAAACTCTTAACGTTAATGGAAAATATCAAGGATTTAGAAAACGGCGAATGCAAATGATGAATGAATCCGGAAAAATAGAAGGAAAAGAGTTGGCTCACTACATTGAAAACTATGGAACCGATAAGAAGTACAGTAAATACGTACTACAATTGATAAAAGAACACCAATTAATTCATCATGATGATCCATCGCAAAAATTAAATCCTGTATAGGCATTTGTGATGTTTAAAGTAGAAGAAATTTGTAAAAGGCTAAAAGTATCACTAAAAGAACCGAAAACAGAATTAAAATACGCCTCCGATTACATGTTTTTGATTGCAGTTATTTTGTCTGCCCAAACGACGGATATACAGGTTAATAAAGTTATGTCTGAATTATTTGATGAATACAAAACCATAGATGACATTTTGAGCCTTGGATTGGAGCAACTAATGCAAAAAATTCGTTCCATTGGTTTATATAAGAGCAAAGCAAAACACATCATAGAAGCGAGCAAAATACTAAAGTCGAAATTTCACTCCCAAGTTCCGAATTCGCGGAAAGATTTGGAATCGCTTCCGGGAGTCGGCCGCAAGACTGCCAACGTTGTCATGAATACCTTGTTTGATGAACCAACCATTGCAGTGGATACCCATGTGCAACGCGTAAGTAAAAGACTTGGACTTTCACAAAGCGATGATCCAATTAAAATAGAAATGGATCTGGAAAAAATTATTCCAACTATTTATAAAAAAAGCATAAGTAATCTGCTAATTCATCACGGGAGATATACTTGTAAGGCTAAAAAATTAGACTGCTGGAATTGCGTACTAGCGGATCTTTGCAATTATTTTGAATATGAATTCTATACAGATTTCAATCTTTCAAAGAGTTAGTAAAAAATTGCGGATTTGATGAAAACTAATAAGCTTTGATGAATTACTGCGCCCAATAATACATTATTTGCGTTTTGAGATTAATTTCTATTTAAACGCTTGACTTGCGCATAAAAACGCGGGATAAGGATTTCGGAAGGGAGTTTTTTTCATGAAGATAGTAAATTCTTTAAAAACTATCAGATCGAGGCATAAGAATTGTCGCCTTATTCGGCGTAAGGGAAGAGTTTATATAATAAACAAAACGAATCCGCGTTTCAAAGCGAGACAGGGATAGATTTTTATTAATTATGTATTTAATTATAATCAACATAAACAATACAAGAGGGTATTAAATGACAAGTGGGTCGGATTCTCGTGATGAGAATTTTTCGGAACTTTTCGAACTAGTTTGTAGTGAAAAAATCTGTGCAGAAAAAGTCGTGAAAGGGATAGTCGTCAGTGTAGATGATAATTTCATCACCCTGGATGTGGGACTAAAATCAGAGGGGCGAGTCCCCGTAGGGGAATTCGAGCATGGTGGGAAAAAAATTGAACTGAAGCAAGGCGATAAAGTAGATATATTCATAGAGCGCTATGAAGACAAATCGGGCGAAATCGTGCTAAGCCGAGAGAAGGCTTTGCGGGCAGCTGCTTGGGATGATTTTGGTAAGGCCTACCGGGATGGAACTCCCGTTAAGGGGACCGTATATAGTCGCGTAAAAGGCGGATTCATGGTGGATCTTGGTGGTGCAACAGCATTCTTGCCCGCCAGTCAAGTGGACGTGCGACCAATTAAAGACATAACGGCTCTGCTGGGTGTTGAGCAGCCATTTTTGATTTTGAAGATGGACAAAGCCCGCGAGAATATAGTTGTTTCGCGGCGCGGCATTCTGGAAGGAGCCAACGCTGAGGATCGCGCGAGACTCGTATCAAATCTGCAAGAAGGGCAAAAAGTTGAAGGGATAGTAAAAAATATCACCAGCTATGGAGCGTTTATCGACATAGGAGGAGTGGACGGATTACTGCATAATGTCGACATTTCCTGGCAGAGGGTCAACCACCCAGCAGAAGTACTCGCCGTAGGACAAAAAGTGACGGTGATAGTTGTTAAATGTAATATAGAAGCAAAACGCATATCTCTTGGCCTCAAGCAATTAACACCAGATCCATGGAGTGGAGTTGTAGAAGAATTTAAAGTAGGTACTCACGCCGATGGAGTGGTCACCAACGTGACTGATTACGGTATTTTTGTGGAAGTGAAGAAAGGCGTAGAGGGGTTGGTACACATCTCGGAAATGAGCTGGAAAAAGAACATGCATCCATCCAAAGTTACGGCTGTCGGTGCAGCGCTGAAGGTCATGATCCTGGACGTGGATATGGTGAAAAGAAGAATGGGGCTTGGGATCAAACAACTGCAACCGAATCCTTGGAACGACTTGGTAAAAAATTTCCCGGTGGGCCATGTATTTGATGGAGTGATTACTAGTGTTACGGATTTCGGACTGTTTGTTAATATGTACGATGAAATTGACGGAATGGTCCACATTAACGATGTTCCAGAATCAGAAAATGATAGAAAGCGTCTAGAGCAGTATCATAAAGGGGATACCGTAAAGGTTAAAGTTCTCGAAATCGATCCGCTCAAGGAGAGAATCGCCTTAGGAATTAAACAATTAGATGTTACTCAAGGAAGGCCAAGTTGCAATATCAAAAAGGGAACTGTGGTAACAGGTGTGATATCTGCCATAGATAATGATGGAATAGAGGTGACAATAGCAGACGGCATCAGTGGCACCATCAGGAAAACAGACCTGGCCAAGGATAGGCACGATCGCCGCACCGAAAGATTCGCAGTGGGAGAAAAAGTGGATGCGAAAGTTATTGCCATTGATAAAAATGGCAGACGGGTTGGTTTATCAATAAAAGCTCTGGAAATCGATGAGGAGGAGCAGGTAATGGCAGAGTATGGTTCTTCGGATAGCGGAGCCAGTCTAGGCGATATTCTAGGGATGGCCATAGGACGCCATGACAAAAATTAGAGTCGGAATATTTTTCGGAGGCCGTTCAACAGAGCATGAAATTTCTATCCAGTCAGCCAAAAGCATTATAAAAAACTTGAATAGAAGCACGTACCAGATCTTGCTCATAGGTGTCGATAGTGATGGAAGGTTTTTTTTGGGAGAAGAATCTATATCCAAGCATATGCCGTTGGCTGCACAGATGTTGAATGAAGTGAGACTATGTTCTGGTGATCACGAGGAATTCTCAGAAAAACTGCCGGACAGACTCGACGAGAATTTGGGAACAAGCATTGATGTAGCTTTTCCGATCATACACGGATCTGGCGGAGAAGATGGGACAATTCAAGGTTTGTTAGGAGCATATAAAGTACCTTTTGTAGGAACAGGAGTGCTGGGATCTGCTATGGGTATGGATAAAGATATCACCAAGCGGATACTAAGAGACGCAGGAATACCAATAACTAACCATCGGACATACCGTCGGCAAGAGTATGAATGTATTGATTATGAAGAGATAACCTCTACGCTAGGCGATATTGTTTTTGTAAAACCAGCCAGCCTAGGATCTTCGGTAGGAGTAAGCCAAGCAGCAACAAAAGCAGATTTTATCCAAGCAATTAATGAAGCATTTTTGTATGATAACAAGATTATCATAGAAGAATTCATACAGGGAAGGGAAATAGAATGTGCTGTGCTGGGTAATGAATATCCTGAAGCTTCTTGTACAGGAGAGATTGTCGTAAAAGGATGTTTCTACTCCTATGGAGCGAAATATCTTAATGAATATGATGTTGATTTAAAAATCCCAGCAGAATTATCACCCGAAATTGCAGCGAAAATCAGGAAAACAGCTCTGAAGGCTTTCAGGGTTTTATGTTGCGAAGGCATGGCAAGAGTGGATTTTTTCCTAAGAGGCGATCACGAAGTACTGTTGAATGAGATCAACACCGTTCCAGGCTTCACAGAAATAAGTATGTATCCGAAATTATGGGAAGCATCTGGTGTCCAATACGGAGAGTTACTGGATACGTTAATAATGTTGGCATTATCACGCCATAAGCGAGACAATAATCTCCGCATGACCAAGAACTGATTATTTTAGTTGATCGTCGTTTCCGTAATTCTATATTTTTTCAGTTTGAATTAAAATTCTTTTAAATTCATCGATTTTTAGACTAGCCCCCCCCACAAGTAGGCCGTCCACATTGTTACTGTTCAGGATCTGTTTCGCATTTTTTGAATTGACGGATCCGCCATAGATTAGATGAACTTTATTGCCTAATAGATTGTGAATGAATTCAAAAACAATCTCTATTTCTTCAATTGTCGGAATCAAACCAGTGCCAATACTCCAAACAGGTTCGTATGCGAAAATTGTATTATGCAATTGTTCTTTTAAAAAATAATCTAACTGGCAACGGATGACCTGCTTCCAATTAGAACGATCTTCAGTGTTTTCACCGACGCAAACAATGGGAATTAATTTTTGCAGGAGAGCAGCTTGCCATTTTCGGAAAATTAGATCTTCTGTTTCGTGAAAAATAGACCGCCGTTCCGAATGTCCAAGAATAATATATTCGCAACCAGCGTCTTTTAGGAGTTTAGGACTGTTTTCTCCTGTAAAAGCGCCTTTCTCTTCGCAGAAGCAGTTTTGAGCTCCAACACAGTACCGAAAACCATGGAATCGACTAATTAGAGCGACCGGAGGACAAACTACAACAGTATTTTTCAAATCCAAAGTATTTATTTCGGTCACAAACTTATCGGCAAACTCAAAATCCCCATTCATTTTCCAATTTGCTACGACAATTTTCATAAAAATCCTCAGATTGGGTTGCTCACGAAAACAAGTACTAATAATATAGCAATATGCTATTCATGGGAAAAATGCAATGCTGGAATTAATTAGAAGACATTCACAGTCGATCATCGTCAAAGCTTTTCTGACAATCTTAGCATTGACGTTTGTTTTATTTTTCGGAATTTCAGATGTTATACGAAGAATTACCGGAAAAGATTATGTAGTAAAGATCGGATCCATAAAAATAAGTCCACTCGAATTAAAAATAGAAAAAGCTCGACGAGCTGCAATGCTAAAGATGCAAGGAAAAGACATCGAAGATAAAAATTTAACTTACGTTATTTTGCATCAGTTGATTTGGGAAAGTATCATCGATCAAGCAGCGCAAGATTATGGAATAGTTGTTTCCGAGGAAGCCATAAAAAATTATATCAACGGTATGAATGTATTTCGTAATAAGGACGGTAGTTTTAATGCCAATCTATTGCGGAGATTTCTTCAAAGGATTCAGCTTCCAGAAGCTATGTTTGTAGAAACCGTCAAAAAGGATATTAAAAATATGTTGATAAGATTTCCATTTGCATATGTTGATATGTCGGCGGAGTTAGACCTATTTATGCATGCAAATCTGGAAAAAAGGAGTCTCGCAATTGTGGAGCTTAAACCGTCTTCTTTTAAAATTACTGAAAAACCAACGAAAGAGGCGTTAGAGGAATTTTATAAGAATAATCCGGACTTATTTATGGCAGAAGAGACACGCTCCTTCAGAATCCTAGAGCTTAAGGAAGCTTCTGTGGAGAAAGATGTTCAGATTTCGGAGGAAGAAATAAAAGAAGCATATGATAATTCACCAGAAAAAGAGGATCGCACCTACGACGATATGAAAGCCGAGCTGGAAACAACTTTAAAACAGGAAAGTATTCAGAGTAGAGTCAATGAAGTAACGCGCCAAATAGAAGATGCTCTCATGGTCGGAGAGGAGATTGACGCAGTCGTAAAAAAATTTAACCTGAATGTTATTGCCATCGAAGATGTAGATTCAAAAAATAAAAGCGCAAAATCTAATGCTGTTATTTCGCTTCCATACAAGGGTGATATTCTAGCGGTTGCTTTTTCGCTGGATGAAGGAACCGATAGCTCATTTTCAGAAGTGCAAGAAAAGCAGAAGGAAAAGGTGTATTGGCTGCTGCACTTGGATAAGATTACTCCAAAACATCTGATTCCGTTGGAAGAGTGCTCTGGCCAAGTGCTGCAAGAATGGGAAATCCATTGGCAAAAGAAAAAGGCGGAGGAAACAGCTTCAAATTATATACAGCAACTAAAAAATGGCGGAAGCTTGGAGAAAATAGCTTCAAAAGACAAGCGGGAATACCGGGTTTCGCCGTACTTTGATCGATTGGGTCATATTAAGGACGAGAAGAATAAAAAATTCCAAAGTATTATTGATGTAGTTCATGAAAATGCCTTTACTTTAGAAAAAACAGAAGCCGATTATAAGGAGATAGAGGGTGCTTTTGTGGTTTACCAAGTGAATGATGTTTTGTCGGCAACTAAAATTGATCCAGAGGATGAGCGGAAATACAAGGATTTGCTTAGAGATGAAATAATGGATGATATGAGTCAGCAGTTGGTCGGATATCTATCAAAAAGATTTGAAATAAAAATAAATCAAGAAGCTTTGAAACAATTCACTTCTGAAACCAATCAAAGCTCGCCTGATGAAATGTTTTAGTCAGAGGCTCCCGGAACAGTGTGGAAAATCAGTATTTAACAGTTTTTCTGTCGGGTCTTTTTTTTTCCGCTCTCCGGTGCTAAAGTCGGCACACTAGGCCCATTCTGACGCTATAACCATCCTCACGAAGGTGTTTCGTTTCTTTACTGTCTACCGTAGACGTTTTCGAAGTATTCAAACTTTTGTCAGCTTCGACGAATAATTCATATCTTGCGCTGACAATCCATGCAAAACCTAATCCCCCACTAGCGACCATTTGGCTGTGCTCAGCGTACTCCTTGTTTTCGTTATTACGTATTTTGTCGTTGAGATAGCGTCCATTAATCAAGATATACACTTTTTTCTCTCCGCACCTTTTTCCAATACGCACACCGAGCTCAGGATTGAACCAGCCTTGTCTGGTTTGGCCAATTTTTTCACCCGACGCGTTAATGTCGATATTTTTCGATTTTCCACACACCACGCCCGCTATCACGCTTGCCTGTAACCCATTCGCCAGTTCCTGGCGCCAACCACCTCCGAAGCTGCCCGCCACCTGATTGCCTGTCTCCGAGTCCGAACCTCGTTTTTCTCCACCCTTGTTGTATTCTCTTTTATACGAAGCAGAGTTCATGCCTAAGCCGACATATAAGATAGGTCCGGAACTCCGCTCCCCTTCTTGTGTAACTTCCGATGATGGCCCAGTATAGTCTTCTGATGACGAGTCAGTATCTTCTGCATTGGCAGAAATAACACAAGTACTCAAAATGCCTGCTAATAATATATTCTTCATTCATAAATCTCCATATTAAATAAACTATATTACAAAAATACATCTAAAGTTGGCAACTTATAAGGTTACATTAGTCTCGCAGTGTTGTAAAAGAAACACACATTACGAAAATAATAAAATTTAAGAAAAATGCAAATAATGTAGTTTTTTTACCTCTCTGCGCGCTTTACTGATGCTATCCATTATGATACCGCAAGCGAGACTTAAAAAAGAGAGAATCGTTAGGCCAGATGATAAGATGGTAGTTGGGAATCTAGGCACTAATCCTGTATTGATAAACGTAACTACTACAGGATATGATATTATAATAGAAATCAAAAATAATAACAAAAAAATTATACCAAAGAAAAATAGCGGTCTCGTTTCCTTCAATAATTTTATTATTCTTATGAGAATTTGAAATCCATCCCTGAAGGAGCTTAGTTTACTGCTAGAATTGGATGGTCTTTCCAAATACATGGATTCTATCTCGGAACAAGGAATTGCCAGCGTTAAAGCATGGATCGATAATTCTGCTTCTATGTCAAATCCACTGCTAGTGACTGGAAATGTTTTCACGAATCTTTTAGAAAATGCTCGATATCCAGAAAAAACATCCTGAAATGTACTATGAAACAATATCTTTAGAATAAAATTAAATGCGCGATTGCCAAGTTTATGTCCCATAGGGAATGCTGCTCCTGATTTTTCTCTCCGAACTGCTACTACCATGTCCACTTTTTCTTTAACTAGAGTATTAATCATGCTAGGCGCGTCTGCTGCCGTATATGTCAAGTCTCCATCTACCATTATGTATATGTCAGCATTGATGTCTGCAAACATTCTACGTACGACATTTCCTTTTCCTCGGATTCTGGCAGTCACAACTATTGCTCCGGCGTTTCTAGCCAGTTCTGCCGTATTGTCTTCGGAACAATTATCATAGACATAGATGGCAGCGTGCGGTAGATACTTTCGAAAAGATCTTACGACCATTGCTATGGTACTGGCTTCATTGTAACACGGAATAAGTACAGCTACGTTATTCATGAATTTATGAAAGCATAGAAGTAGTTAATAATCAGCAAAGTTCTCCAATGAACCAAGAGAATTTATGGAAATCAGCTTCATATTAGGAGTAATACGCTTTATCAATCCAATGAGGACTTTTCCGAATCCAACTTCGATGCATTTGGAGACTGCCTGGGATTCCGCCCACAAAATACTCTCCCTCCATCGAATGCGGCCTGTGAGCTGCTTAATTAGCAGCTCTTTGAAATTATTCGTTTCTGCCTGTGCTGTAATATTGGAAATGATCGGTTTTAAAGGACATCGAAAGTTTGTTTTTTCTAAGGCCTCGGAAATTTCTTCAACGGCATTTTCCATTAATTTACTATGAAAGGGGCCGCTAACATCCAGCATGATCATTTTGACGTTGAATCGAGACGCTTTTTCCATCACTCTATTCACGGCATTTTTGTGGCCGCTAATCACGACTTGCCCAACAGAATTATCATTGGCAATTTGAACTATTTCTTCATCTAAATAACACTCGAATACTATCTGCTCGACGGTCTCCAGATCCAATCCAATAATCGCCGCCATCGCGCCATTTTGGGGAAATGCACGAGACATTGCTTGTCCTCGAACTCTCAGAACTCTTGCTGTATCCGCTATGGAAATCGCTTCACCTGCACATAATGCCGTATACTCTCCCAGAGAATGGCCAGCCAAAAATCTAGCTTTAGCGCAAATATCTACACCAAATTCTTTCTGCAGAATCCTAACAAAGGCCATACTAGTGGCCATTAGAGCCGGTTGTGCATTTTCTGTCTGTTTCAATTCATCTTCGGTGCCATTGAAAATCAAATTTGATAGCTTGAATGAAATGGAGTCGTCCACTTCGTGAAAAACGTCTCTCGCCGATGGGAAAGCGTCGTATATATCTTTACCCATTCCAATTTTTTGAGATCCTTGACCCGGAAATACGAAAAGCATGTATCCTCCTACTTTTTCCTTTTATAAAGTTAGAAAAATGTCATCAATGAAAATACACGGCATCATTTCATGCACGTGTATGTTTTATTTTTTTACTTCTTCCTCTTGTTTTATCATCTGATACAGAATCCAAAGACTTGGAATAAATACAAAAGGTACAAACAGAAAAAAAACAACCCATCCCAAGGCATCAGCTATAATTCCGGAAATAGTTCTAAATATCATGCCACCTAGCTCAAAAAATGCCCACAGCAAAGCATACATAGTTGCAGCGTAGTTTTTATTGCATAGACTGTAGAGGAATGAAATAAATGCCGTCGCAATGATTCCACAAGTGATATCTTCAATGAACACCGTCAAATATAACATTCTAACATTATGTCCAGTACAAGAAAGTACTACGTATGACAGGCAACCGATAGCATGGATTATACCAGCCACGAACATCGCCTTTTTTATACCTAGCAGTTTAACCACATATCCTCCGATGATACCTCCCAGAAGTGCAGCAATAGTTCCAAATACCTGCACCACATTGGCTATTTCTAGTTTTGAAAAACCCATATCCACGTAAAAAGGTTTAGCCATTTTTTGAGCCATTCGATCTCCGGCACGATATAACATGATTATCGCGACTATTTTGTGCCAATCTCGGCGCTGCAGAAATATTTTAAATGGGCATACGAGACATTCAAAAAATGTGGCTTTTATAATGCGAATAAATTCAAATTTAGATTTCTCTCTTCTACCGTAAGATTCCACCATTTTTTCTATTCGTTTGATTTCTCTTGTTTTTGGTATCTGTGGCTCGTCAATACAAAAAATAAAAATTGTACACAGAAAAATCGAAAAAGCCATGAAGGCGTAGGCAAAATTCCATCCAAAATAATGGGCAAAGTATAGAGTTATACTTTTAGAAAAAAACATTCCAATTTTGTATCCAAACACAAAAATACCGGCAGTTGGACCGAACATTTTTGCATTTGTCTTGTCCAACTGGTATGGATATAAAGACATATCTTGACATCCATCTGCAAAGGCCACCAATGAAACATAACACATCAAGCTTATAATACTGGTTTGCGGAGTTATTGACGCCATTCCCATTAATCCGAAAAACAGCAGCAACTGACTGGCAATGGCCCATCCGCGGCGCCGGCCGAACATTTTAGATAGAATCGGAAAATCCATTTTTTCCAGGAACGGAGCCCAGAGAAACTTTAGCATAAATGGCCATTGTAATAGAGTAAACAACCCTATAACGGTGTTGGATACTCCGCATTCTTTTAACCAAAGATCTAAAATTGTCAATCTCAGAAGAAAAGGAACGCCACAGGTAAATCCTACAAAAAGCTTGCTGCTGGTTCCAGAATGCAGATAGGCTTTTATAACATCGTCGATGACGGACGTTAATTTCATTATTCCAATCTACTCATTTTTTTTCGAGTAATTTGATCCAGATGCCTTTTTCTCAATCTTATGGCTCCGGGAGTAACTTCAACCAATTCGTCATCCTGAATGTAGGATAATGCTTGTTCTAATGAAATAGACCTAGGTGGAGATAATTTAATATTGTCGTCTTTTCCCGAAGCCCGCATGTTGGACAATTGCTTTGTTTTGGTAGGATTAACATCCAATTCATTACTTTTATTATGTTCTCCTATGATAAGGCCTTCATAAACAGGGGCTCCTGGATCAACAAATAAAGTTCCTCTTTCCTCAAGAAAAAACAGCGCATAGGGAACAGCATTTCCGCTGGAATTCGAGACCAAAACGCCTTTGGTTCTTCCTTCAATTGGCCCTTTATAGGGTTCATACCCGCTAAATGACCTATTCATAATGCCCGTACCGCGGGTATCCGTTAAAAATTCACTATGATAACCAATTAATCCTCTAGTGGGGATTGAAAATTTTAGTCTTGTCTTGCCGACTCCGGAAGGTCGCATATTCAGTAACGATCCCTTACGCAGAGTAATTTTTTCCACAATAATTCCAGTAAACTCATCATCCATATCTATATAGAGCTCTTCCATAGGTTCCAGTTTTTGTCCTGTCGTCTCGTCCGTTTTGTATAAAACGTGCGGTCGACTGATGGAAAGCTCAAATCCTTCTCGTCTCATGGTTTCTATAAGAATACCTAGCTGCAACTCTCCGCGACCTGCAACCTCGAAAGTATCTTGATTGTCCGATCTTTTTACGGAAATTGAGATATTTCCCTCGGCTTCTTTCTGTAATCGATCCCAAATCATGCGAGAAGTGAGTTTTTTCCCTTCTTTTCCAGCTAATGGAGAATCATTTATAGAAAACACCATGGACAGCGTGGGAGGATCAATGGGAAGAGCTTTTATGGGGGTAGAAACTTCCGTTGAAGCGATGGTATCTGCGACGGTTGCAATCTGAAATCCGGCTATGGCTACGATGTCTCCGCACTCAACGTGATCAACGGTAATGCGCTTTAATCCTTCAAAAGATAATAACTTTGTAAGTCGAGATCTTTCCACAGTGCCGCATGCTTCGCGAATCGCATGTACAGAATTATTGACGGTAGCGACACCTTTAAGGATCTTTCCGGTTAAAACTCTACCTAAATATTGATCATAGTCTAACATTGTAACCAACATTTGAAATGGAGCTTCTATGTTGTTTTCTGGCGGACTTATGTATTGTACTATTGCTTCCAGGAGCGGATTCAGGTCTTTGCGCTCGTCTTTCAGATCATTTATCGCCCATCCGTTCCTTCCGGAAGCATAAATAATTGGGAAATCCAGCTGCTCCTCTGAGGCATCCAGTGCTACAAATAGGTCGAATACTTCATCTATAACCTCTTCTACGCGCGCATCCGGTTTATCAATTTTATTTATTACCACGATCGGTTTTAACCCTAGGGCCAATGCTTTAGTCAAGACAAACTTCGTCTGGGGCATAGGCCCTTCGGAAGCATCCACTAATAGTAGTACTCCCTCCACCATGCTTAAAATACGCTCTACCTCGCCTCCAAAATCTGCGTGTCCTGGTGTATCTACTATATTCAACTTGATATTATTCCAGATAAAACTAGTGCATTTGGCTAAGATCGTGATCCCACGTTCCCTTTCCAGATCATTATAGTCCATGGCGCAGGTTTCGATCTGTTGATTATCCCTAAATATACCACTTTGCTTGAACATGGCATCCACCAGCGTCGTTTTGCCGTGATCCACATGAGCTATAATGGCCAAATTCCTAAGTTCTTTAGACAACCTCTTCCTCCAAAATATGAAGAGACAAATTATACCGCATATTGTGTTAACGTGCTACTGTTTCGTACCTAGCCGCCGTTATCTCAGCGTATTGAAACCACCCTTCTTATATGCTCTGAACCCTCTCTGCGATATACTAGTCCCCAATAATGCTCTTTGACGGTTGGTGTGACTACTTGCTGTTTTAGCCGCTCCTTTGTCCTCGTAGTTGTTTGTAGTGGATTGATCTAGTTTTAGACCTAAATACTTAGTATCGTATTTGAGTGCAAAAACTGGATTACGCATTCCTGGTCTACCAAACATCTCGCTTGTTAGTTCGTATTGATTTCCTTCGCCATCGTCCCCTGTGATTGTACAACCACTATGCCATCTTCTCTGCTCCGCTCCATTTTGTGTATAATCCGTTTGCAGTTCAACCTCTGGAGATAAAGCATAGGAGCAGGACATTGTAAGCCTTTTTCTGATTGCTCCGCGATGCTTGCCGGCAGCTGGATCGTCATACGTAATTCCGACAGAAACAGCATAATTGTACCGTTCATATGCTTTCCCGGACAGACTTATAGTGTACTCTCGCAATTTCTTATCTAAAGCTTGGTTTTCGCCACTATTATGCCATTCACCATTAAACACGAAGGTCGGTGTTATCCCTCGTATCGGCTCTGAATATACACGGATCGTGACCTGTTGTATTGACGACGATCTGCTGGATTTTTTAAACTTCCGATTCACCGCTGCGGTAGGAAAGTATGTATCGATGAAAGCGTTCTCAGCCTCTTCCTGATCCTCGGAAGCGCCGAGACTTCCGAACCCTCTACCTTTAAACCCTACAGATGCCTCTAGGAATATACCTTTTTCATTCTCCGGAAGGGCATAGAAAAGCCCTATGCCCCCTGTCTTTCGAGTCTGACGGCCAGCGCGGCTATCTAAGCTGAAGGCAGCATTTGGAGCGATTTTTCCCAGAAAACCAGAATATATTGCCGTGACATCTAGAATATAGGAGTCGTCATAGGCTTGGCCGCCGACTCCCAGTGTCAGACGATCTGTATATCCGTATCTGTAATTCGCACTGTAGCGATGTTTCTTTTTATACCTCGTTCGCATAGGATCTTCCAAATTCCATATATGTGGATAAAGAACAGTGATGTCAAAATCATCTTTACCAGCATCCAGCATTCCATAGCCACTGAAGTACTCGACTTTTAGTATTTCTGACCTGCTGAGCTGATCGCTTATTTTTATTTGAATCCCAGGCAATTTAGCTTCTTCTACCAAATCATCAAGAGTATAAATCCCAGGTTTTAGAATTCTAAATGCAATAACCTTCCCATTCAATTGATATTCGATTTTGCTGATCCTTGTAATTACTATTGGAGAGCCTCCATTAATGATTTTACCATTTCCACTCTGTCGGAAAATGCTAATACCGGCACCGGACATGGCTTGCTGAAATCCGATAGTATTTCTGGTTGTTGTATCTCCTACAACTATGCGAAATTCATTATCATTATTCTTATAAGTGCAGCGAGTATAATTTCTGTAAAAATGAGGTCTTTTACATGAATTTTCCGTTGCTTTGGTCAGCGATTTTTTATGTACACCGAAATTTTCATAAAGCTCTTCCTGATCATTAAATACCGAACCCCAATACTCAGCACTAGTTATAAAGCCGTTCAACGAAAACTGACGTCCGTAATATAAATCGCCTTCAAGAACAACTTGTTCCGAAAATAAAAAGATAACGGGATTCAAAGCAATTGCTGATGTATTTTTTCCACCAAAGGCATGCTCATTGCTTCGCTCATGAGCGGCTTTAATGTTTAAAAAGCTTTCATTTTTTGGATCTGTTTCGTCACCTTTATCAGACCTCGAGCTAATTTCTATATTATCATCAGAAGAATCCGCTAGCTCAGTCGCAGCCGCATATGAAAACATCAAGCCTGATATCAATGAAATGTATAATGTTTTAAACACGAAAACCTCACTAAAAACCCTGCTGGAGGGTATCATGATTTTTAGGAATTTGCAAAAAAAACAATATAATAAAAATCAACATAAAATTGTATCTTGTTAGTAATGATTATAGATTAAATTATTATTACAAATTTATAATTTTATCCTGCGGCTAAAACATAGACACGCATAAAATCCATGCCCATTCTCCAATTCATAGTAACGGTTTTTTCTTTTTGTTTTCATTCTATATGTAAAATCAAAGCGTACATATCCCTTACGAAGGCGCCTTTCAAGGCTATAGGCGACTATTGGAGCTAACTTGGAAACGTTCAGAGATTCTTTGTCATTAATCAAGACAACCTTCGTATGGATTATTCCCACTTTCATGCAGTGCAATTCTTTCGCTGACGAGCGGCCGATGCGGAACCCCAAAGATGGGGTTATGCCGTTATTTCGGATACTCATGTTTTGGTCACCCAGTGAGCAGTTCTTATGCCGAGCCAACGCAAGATCAACAGAAACCTCACCGGAGAAATATATGCGGTGAGAATTTGATACTCTCCCGTTGCCGAAAAAAAGAATTACCGAGGGGCGAGTGGTATTCGCCGACGCACTTTCTCCGTCTGGGATTATCTTTGCTTTGCTATTGGAAGTTGAGCATCCAACTCCCCCTCCCAAATACAGACCATCAAAAGGAGTCTCATCTTCAGCTCTAACAGTAGCTATATGCTGCGTTATCAGCACAGTAATTATTGAAAATACTATTTTTCTCAAGCCATCCCCTTTCTCCAAAAGATGTTTTATAATTATAAAATAATTGATAAAAAATCAACACATTTTCGAGATTAATTTGTTAATTGACTAATGATCTTAAAAACTTATGATTGTATCAATAGAATCTTCCCAGAATATTTGTGCGGATACAGCAATAATAGCACTTCGATATTTTGCAGGAATACGTACGAAATCCTTTTCGGTGGTGACCAATTGTGCATGGCAGTTATTTGCTTTTAAAATTAGCTTTTCCATATCATCGCTCGAGAACGGGTAATGATCCGAAAACGCAATTTTTTCTATTGTTTCGAAATTTACAAAAGAATCAAAGAATTTATCCGGATATCCGATTCCACAAAAAACTATAATCTTCTTTTTTTTGATTTTAGAAAAATCCTGGTGAATTTCTCCATAAAACACGGGAATATCATATGCATTAATGAAATTCCTTTTTTTTCCCCTGCCCAAAATAATTATTCCATCAATATCTTCTTTTATTTTTTCAAAATTTAAACGATTTGGGCCCAGTGGAAGCATTTCTCCGTTACCAAAACGTTGTTCATTATCTACCACGACTAATTTAATATCTGGTTTTAGAAATTTTTGAGTAATCCCGTCGTCCAGAATCAAAAATTCATAACCGCTCGCCTCCGCCAGCATAGCGCTTTCAAATCTATCCTCCCCCACATAAACTGGAACCTCGGATGATAGTAGGAATGGTTCATCACCAACATTTTGATACGAGTGAATTTTACCATCTACCAGTAGTGTATCTTTACCAGATCTTCCGTATCCACGACTTAGGATTGCTACTTTTTTGTTTTGGGCCTTCAAAATTTTACAAATAGATCGAACCACCATTGTTTTCCCGGATCCACCCACCGTAATTCCACCAACAGCTATTACTTTGGCCTTTGAACTTCTGTACTTGTATTCTTTTTTGTAATTCCTGGTGGATATGAAAGAGTAGATTTTAGCAATTGGCTTCAGGATGATCTTGAGAAGCAATGCTGGGGATCTATACCAAAAACGCGGAGCCTTCCACGAAAGCATTACTGCACCGTGTCCGCATTCTTAGGGAGCAATAGTTTTCGCAGACTGAGGGCTAAAAATGAGAACATTAGGCTGTAGAGAAATGCAAAATTGCTACCGACGGTAGTCCAGATTTTTCCGGCTATTGCTGATGCAATAAAGTACGCAGCCCCCAGGATGAAGAAGTATATACCAATCGCAGTCGCTCGCAAATGCTCATTTACGCGTTCACTGATTAACGATAAAAATAGTCCTTGGATCGCTGTCATCTGTCCACCCCATAAAAAAGCTCCCAGATACACAAAAAGTACAGGACAAAAATTAACATACATCGCTGCCATAAATGAGATGTTTGCCATCATCATTATGACCATGCAAACGCCCAAGAGCTTTCCTCTTCCATATTTGTCCGCCAAAAATCCGATGGGAAAAGACATCAAGACCTGTCCCGCGCTAACTAATGAGCTAACAGACCCAGCCCAGCTGGTCGATAAGAAATTGTTAGCATAGATCGGAAACGTGTGCTCGCTAAAATGTCCTAGTTCGAAGACCAAAGCCAGCAACATCAATTTCCAAAAGTGCACATCTAAAGATTTTAAGTATTTTCTTTTGAACGGGTTTTCGGACTTTGCAGTCTTTACAGTGACTAAATTAAGTTCGGCCGGACTTTTTACTTTAGAAAGACAAAATATAGAAATGATGACAGGAATCACTGCACACCCAAAAACAATTCGGTAATTATTAGAAGTAAATAACATTATCTGGACCGCAACCAACGTTCCAAAAAAGCTGCCAATTGTTTTCAGGGAACGGCTAAAACCGTAAGATCTACCGTGAAAATTGCTGGGAGTAATATCTGCAATCAACGCATCCCGTGGCGTCGCTTGTACCCCGTTCCCGAGCCGTTCGGCAGACTGGACAATTAATACAGACCACCAAGAGCCAACAACAGCAATAAACGACCTGGCGAACAGCGTAATAAAACATCCGACATAGAGAATCACTTTTCTTTCTCCAAGAAAGTCGCTAATGGGACCAGAAAAGATTCTCGTTAAAAAGGATATAAACTCTACGACACCATCGAGCTGCAGTATATCAGATGTTGAAGCACCGAGCTCATTTTTCAAGAATAAACTGAGCTGACTATAGACCATAGTTGTGGATAGACCGAGAAAAAGCCCAAACAATGAGATTGGAAAGATACCTTTGGGCAAGTTTTTAAGCGCAAAAAAAAAGCCGCCTACCGGGCAGCTTGAATGGAGATCTTGTCCCTGACTTACATCATACTCTTTCACTCCGGCAGCCTTTTTGCCGTGGTTATGGGCAGCTCCATCCATTGTCGCACTCCCTTAATGTTAAGAATTTATACAATAAACAGAAAAAAAAATCCATCAAGTTTACATGAACCTTTATAAAGGTGGTGTAATCTTTACTAGTCCAATTTGATTGCGCTGTCTTTTCAAGATTTCAATCTTAAAACCGGACAACATGAATGTCTGCCCCACATCTGGAATTTTTCTAACTTCATGCATAATATAACCGGCAATGGTAGCTGCTTCCTCTTCCGGAATATTCCAATCGAATTCACGATTCAGGTCCCGTATCGACGTGACTCCCTCCGCAACAACCGTTCCATCTGATTGGAGTTTTACACCGTTAGTCAGAGAGTCATATTCGTCTACTATTTCTCCTACGATTTCTTCTAGTATGTCTTCCAGTGTTATGCAACCTTGAAGATCACCGTATTCATCTACCACTAGCGCGAAATGTTCTCTTCTCTTTCGGAAGTCTTGGAGTTGATCCAATAGATGCTTCGTTTCCGGAATGAACCATGG
>JAITBT010000065.1 GCA_031283445.1 Holosporaceae bacterium
GCATATGGCCAGTTCCTCATGAATACCGCCTGCCCCGATTGGAACCTGCCCCGCGCATCTTCTTCGGTGTAATTCAGAACACTCCTACTGGAGATCTTGTTCAGACACGCCATGAGAAATGAAATAGCATCAGCCACTGCGTCTGAATTAACGACGACAACACCATCTTTGACGATCGCTCCACCAAATGAATCAACTACCTCGGCGAAATTGCAGGTCAAAATTTCATAAGCTTTGGCCTGAAAAACATAGCCACAAAATCTATTTCGTTTTTCTGGATCTTTTTTCTCTTCATCTTGAATATATTTCGCCGTGTCGAATAGCTCCTGCCACGTTGTAGGTTTGGTTCTTCCGTATTTTTCCATTAAATCTGTACGATAATAAATTATACCGCAATCTGTATACAACGGCAGTGCTACTAACCGATCTCCATCGTACATGCTATTTAAGACTGCATCAAAATAATCTTTTATGTCTATTTCACTTGAGCCATAGAATTCCATTAGGTTCACCAAATAGTCAAAAAAAACTCTGATCCAAGCTACGTCCATTTGTAAGATATCAATATCAAAAGACCCGGCACTTAACCATTGCTTATATAATGCAAAACACTCATTACTGGCGTGAGGAAGAGCGATAATTTCTACTTCACATAGGTTTCCTGTTTCCTTTTTCCATTCATCTATTGCTTCTTTCAACAAAACCAATTCTATTCCCTTGGCGCGGCATGTGATTTTTAAAGTGTAACCATAGGTATTAAAAAAACAAAAAACCGTCAAGGTGGATAATAAAAATTTCATTATACAACTCCATATTGTTATTCTAGAGATGCTTTTGGCGGCAAGTCAAGTTTAATGTGAAGTTCTTTCAATTGATTGTCGCTTACTCTGGATGGTGCATTCATCATCAAATCCTGAGCTTGCTGATTCAATGGGAAAGCGATCACTTCGCGGATGTTAGGCTCTTCTGTTATTAACATAACCATACGATCTATTCCAGGAGCACAACCTCCGTGGGGTGGGGCTCCATATTGGAATGCATTGAACATGCCCTTAAATTTCTCCTTTGTTGTTTTTGCATCGTAGCCTGCAATTTCAAATGCTTTTATCATGAGATTCGGTAAATGATTACGGATGGCTCCACTGGAAAGCTCGACGCCGTTACAAACTATATCGTACTGATACGCTTTAATCTCTAAAGGATCCATGCTTTCCAGTGCTTCAATTCCACCCTGCGGCATAGAAAAAGGATTGTGCGAAAACCTTATTTTACCAGTGTTCTCATCCAATTCGTACATCGGAAAATCTATTATCCAACAGAATTCAAACTGATCGGAGCATAGTCCCAGATCTGTTCCTAATTTTTGACGCAATAATCCAGATACTTTTTCTGCTTTTTTACGCTGGTCACAAATAAAAAACACTACTCCGTTGTAGGCCATGCCAACGCGACTCTTACACTCATCTTTCTCTACCGTAACATGATGTGATGCCAGGACACGCTCCCTTATAGCATAAATCATTTCCTCGGTTAGAAATTTGACCAGCGGGCCTTTTGCATCCTCTCCATCATAAATAATGTATCCTAATCCTGGAATTTCCTGCTCTTTAGCCCAGTCATTGAGTTTTTCGAAAAAGCTTCGCGGCTGCTTTTCTGCACCAATAACACCGATGGCGCGGACTACACCTCCATTCTTTATCGCCTCTACAAAAGCCGCGAATGATGATTCTTCAAAAATGTCTTTTACTTCATTTATTATCAGAGGATTTCTCAGATCTGGTTTATCGCATCCGTAGCGCAGCATAGCATAATCGTAGGGGATTCTACGAAAAGGGTATGGAGACACCGATTTGGCCGAAAATTCCTTGAAGATTTCATAAATTATTGGTTCAATGGCGTTGAATATATCGTCCTGAGTAGCAAATGACATTTCGAAATCAAGTTGATAAAATTCTCCGGGAGATCGGTCTGCTCTGCTGTCTTCATCTCTAAAACATGGGGCTATCTGGAAATATTTATCAAATCCAGCAACCATAAGAAGCTGCTTAAATTGCTGTGGAGCTTGTGGTAGAGCATAAAATTGTCCTGGATGCAGTCGACTTGGCACCAAAAAATCCCGTGCTCCTTCTGGTGAGCTGGAAGTTAAAATCGGCGTATTAATTTCCAGAAAGCCAGATTTTCTCATTTTTTCTCGAATGCTGGATATAATTTCTGAGCGCAACACAATATTTTTATGGATTTGCTCTCTCCGAAGATCTAGAAAACGATATTTCAGGCGAGTTTCCTCTGACAAATCGGAATCGCTTCCCACAGTTATGGGAAGATTTTCCACATAAGAAAGCATCGTGAATTTCTCGATTTGCACTTCTATTATCCCGGTAGGGTTACCATGATTAACGGTGTCTGGAGTTCTTTTAACAACCGTTCCATCAATGGTTATAATACATTCGTGACGCGTTTTCTCAACATCACGAAAGACTTCGCTTGTTGAGTCCACTACACACTGAGTTATTCCATAGTGATCTCTTAAATCAACGAATAAAAGATTTCCATGATCTCGTTTTTTATTCACCCATCCTGATAATCTCACAATATTCCCAACATCGGAGCATCTCAATGCTCCACAATTATGAGTTCTATAAATATTCATTAATTATCTCCGAAATGGTTTCATTAGCGTAGAGGACAGATTACACCTCAGTTATCTCCTTTCCAATATAAATTAGCTTTAACACGAATAAAACAGTATAAATTATATATAAAATGAAAAATAGCGCGCTGAATATTATAACCGGCGCTAATTATCCTTATCTTTACTGTCTTTATTTTTTCACTTGAGGAGGTTTTTATCTGGGAATTTCCAAATTTTTGCAAAACCATTCTGGGCTCTATTCCAACGAACTTCAGATTAAATTCCCAGGCGGATGTAAAATAATGATCCAGTGGCATTTTTATGGGATAAAATTTTTTCAACAGTTGGTGGGCTGCATTTCGATTAACCATATAGCATCCGGCATGAGTTACATTGGTTAGATAAAAAACAAGATGTTTATGATTATTCAGTTTAGATATTTTTACGGGACAACCTCTGTGCTTTGTTTCGAAATTTGCTATGTCCCAAAGAGTTTTTCTTATTATTAACAATTCTATAGTCTCCAGTAATTCTTGAGGATTGAATTGAACATCATCCTCAAAAATAACTGCGAATTCATTATCGGATTCAAGAAATCTCCGCCAAGCTTTTTCATGACTCAAGGAACATCCAATAGTGCCAGCTTCCGGATACATTTTGAAAATTTTTTTGTAACTTTCGAGGTCAGTAATAGATTTGATTTTTTTCTGCGATAGAGTTTTGCCGTCAATTGCTGAGATTCTTTCGGTTAATAATCCCAAAGCTTCAATAAATGGTCTGACAAAATCTAATCTCTCGGTTGCTCTGTCTAGATTGATTAAATAAGCTCCAACTTTTCCGGTATTCAAGGATCTAGAATTTTTCATTTCAATTCACATAGAATCGGAGCATGATCCGACGGTTTATTTAATTTCCTTGCATAACGTAAAACCCCTCCATCACAAAACAATTCTTGAGCTTGTGGAGATAAATAAAACTGGTCTATCCGAAAGCCGTTGTCTTTTTCGAATCCACGCTGCCGATAACTCCACCAGGTGAATCCCTGATCTTCCAGCGGATCTTTATATCCGACATCTCGTAGACATTTTATAGCTTCTCTCTCTGACATACTTCCAGCTATTCCCTCATATCCATCAATATAAATATCTTTTGGGTAGGGGGCGACGTTATAATCTCCGCCAGCAATAAAAATTTCATTCTTAAAATCTAAAAATTTTTCTTTTAAATCTCGCAAAAAATCTAACTTACCGAAGTATTGCGGAACGCCTACTTCCTGCCCATTGGGAACGTATATAGAAGCTACAAATATTCCATTTGTGAGTGCTTCTATATAACGGGCTTCTTCTGAGAAACTGCTGTTTACTTCTTCTAGCAAATATTTGGAGAAAATTGCTACTCCATTTCGGCTTTTTTGCCCCTTGAAGGCAAGGTTGTAGCCAAAATCTTCAAAAGATTCCGCTGGAAATTGAGAATCTTCAACGCGAGTTTCCTGCAACAAGAACACATCTGGATTTTCCCTTTGGGCAACCTCAAAAATGCTTTCAATTCTCGCTCTTATAGAATTTACATTCCAGGATATTATCTTCATTTTTCCATCCGCTAGTGTTACTTTTATATATAGTGATATTCTATATAATGATCTCATATAATAAAATAGCGACTTTAGGGGGATAAAAAATGCACAATTTTCCGACAGAGCTTTCTGAAGCGGAAATTAACAAGATAAGAGACGAATTTCAAACGAAAACAGTCAGAGTAACTTCTCCGGGCTTGGAGGAAATGCTCTATAAGCCTATTCCAATTCTGGATCATGGTTTCATCCGAGTAATAGATTATATGGGGACGGATGCCTCTATAGTTCAAGCGGCTCGCGTTTCTTATGGAGCGGGGACAAAGAAAATCCAAGAAGATCGTGGGCTTATAAACTATCTCATGAGACATCATCACACTACTCCATTTGAAATGTGTGAAATAAAACTGCACGTTAAAATGCCTATATTTGTCGCTCGACAATGGGTTCGGCATCGAACGGCTAGCTTGAACGAGTATTCTGCGAGATATTCTGTTTTAAGTAAAGAATTTTATATTCCTGAGATCTCGCAGTTTACCACGCAATCTGAAGTCAATAAGCAAGGAAAATCTGCTGAAGAATTGAGCGAAAGTCATTCCGAAGAAATTATAGGAATTTTAAAACAATCCTGCACGGATGCTTATGAAAAATATTCCCATATGCTAGAAGATTTATCACTAACGCGGGAGTTAGCGAGGATAGTTCTGCCTCTTAATGCTTACACGGAAATATACTGGAAGATAGATCTGCATAATTTGATGAATTTTCTTAAGCTCAGAACAGATCCTCATGCTCAATATGAGATAAGGTGCTATGCTGATGCCATAATGAAAATTCTAGAAAAATGGTTGCCGCTGACCCACGAAGCCTTTCTCAACTATAGAAAAGAAGCAATTTCTTTGCCGAAAGGAAATATAGAATTAATAAAACGCATGCTGCGCGGTGAAACAATCACACCAGAGGAAAGTGGATTGAGCAGAGGAGAATGGCAAGAGTTTTGGTCCATTTTTAAGGAATAATAATGTTTATTTGCCCATCTATGCTATCGGCCAATCCTACAAAGCTTGGTGATGAGCTAGTTAGTCTTGAAAAGGCTGGAGCTGATTCGATTCACTGGGATATCATGGACGGTACTTTTGTGGATGCCATCACATTTGGTCATCACGTCGTTGCGGCGCATCGAAAATTATCGCACCTCCGCTTTGATGTGCATCTCATGGTAGAAAATCCAGATAAGCAAATAGAAAATTTCTTTCGGGCAGGCGCAGATGTAGTAATTGTGCATGCGGAAGTTTGCAAACATTTGCATCGTACTCTGGGTAATATAAAATCTCTTGGTATAAAATGTGGATTGGCTCTTAATCCGGCCACGACCATCGAAGTGGTAGAATATTGCGCCGATATTATAGATATGGTACTGGTAATGGGTGTGAATCCTGGCAGTTCTGGACAAAACTTTATAAAATCACAGTTAAAAAAAATTTCCGCTCTTAGGAGAGTTTTGCCTTTGTCGATGGAAATTAATATAGACGGTGGTATAACTGCAGAAACTATTAAAGCATGTGCTCTCCATGGAGCCAACAGCTTTGTTTCAGGATCTCATATCTTTAAAAATTCTAATTATTCGAATGTTATTCGAGAATTAAGATATAGTTGCAGTAATTTGGCCCAAATAAATTGTCCCAAATAGTAAAAAAAAACAATTAGCTTCCCTAAAACGTCCGCGTAGATGCTCAATCGGGATAGTTTCGTATATTTCCACAACTAATTGAATGAATATTGTGATGCAAAAATAAATGCACTGAGTTTCTAGTTTTTTAGCAATTTTTAATGTATTTGGAGCATCCTAACAAGTAATGGATGATGTGCGCTAGAGCTGGAATCATTCCAAAATCGCGGCGAACAACTGAAATTTTGGAGTCGTTTTGAAAAAAAATACGCCATTGAGTTGGTTATGGAATAATACCGGCAGTAGGATGTACATATACAGAAAAATATCGACGACCTGTTTACTTTTTTTACAAATGTTTTTAATTGATTAGAAAATTATGATATATTCTGGGGTCGTGAATGAATATGGCGAAGTAAAAAGCTATTTTTGTTGATATCTCATTGTGTCGGAGCATAGCTCAGCCAGGTAGAGCACAGCCTTCGGGAGGCTGGGGTCGGAGGTTCGAATCCTCTTGCTCCGACCATATAATTGGTGGATGATGTGAATCTTTTTAACGGTAGAAAAAAAATAATCGCACTATTTGGCGCCATCTTAGCACTTCTTTCTTTGTGGATCTGGCACAAAGTGAGTAGTAGCGCGAATAATGAGCTTTCATTTTCTCCGCCAACTGTAACGGCGAGTACGGCCGCATTCGGTCCAGTTTCTAAGTATGTGCATAGTATTGGAACCTTGCGCCCGTTTGATTCTGTCGTAATAAAATCAGAAGTCAACGCTCGTATAATTAAGGTCAATTTCTCCGAAGGTTCTGTTGTAAAGGAAAATGATCTTCTTGTGGAGCTAGATGATTCCTCGGCTGTAGCTCAACTCGCCGAGGCAACTGCTCAGTATAGGAAGGCCGTTGCTGAGTTTGAACCAATTGATAAACTAGCTAATAAAGGTGTTCTGGCTCGTATTCAAAGGGATTCTAAGAAAGCCGAAATGGATGCGGCTGCGTCTCGTGTCTCCTCTTATCAAACTCTTCTGGAAAAGCATAAGATTCTTGCTCCTCTCGGTGGCATTATAGGACTATGTGAAATCTGCAAAGGCCAATTCGTTTCGCCCGGGAATGATCTGTTGAAAATCGTGGATTGCCATCCGTTAAAAGTTGACTTTAAAGTGGCGGAAAATGACATTGAAAAGATTTATGTTGGGCAAGAAATTCAGGTTTTGGTGGGAAGTGATAAGATCAATGTTTACCCAGCAAAGATAACGGCGATTGACCCGGAATGTGATAAGATTACGCACTGTTTTGACGTGAGGGGTACTCTTGATGTTCCGGAAGATATGATAAAGAATTCTCCTCTTAGACCTGGGAGATTCGTAAGTGTGAAAGTCCCTATCGACGGAGATCAACAAGGTATTTTGGTTCCCGAGAGCGCGTTGGAAAAGATTGGTGACGAAGATGTTTTGTATCGGGTAGTAGAGAGATTGGCAATTCGAACACTAGTAACAGTCGGCATGCGCCGCGATGGACACGTGGAAATAATCAGCGGTGTAAATGAGGGCGATATAGTGATTACCAGTGGTCAGGCCAATGTTTTGGATGGAAAAGAAGTTACTATCCGGGAGAGTAGTTCCACGGCGGATATTGTGAATGCCGTTAAGGAGGAGCTTCGTAAACGGCAACAGGCTCCCGGTAAACGGTAGGCAACACACGGATGATGGGGAGATATGGAGTTAACTGAGTTCTGCATTAGAAGGCCTGTTTTTTCCACAGTTTTGACATTAATAATTGTGGTACTGGGAATGGTGTGCCAGACTCGACTGCAGGTACGTCGTGACCCTGAAATCGAAAGATCAATTATTGTCATTGAATCCGAATTTCCTGGGGCCAGTCCGAAAGTTGTTGAAACACAAATTACAAAAATATTAGAAGGGCAATTTGCGACCATACCCGGCATAGAGTTAATAAGATCGCAGAGTACTAACCAAAAGAGCGAAATAACTATAGAGTTCGCACCGGAGCGAACACCAGATGGAGCCGCCTCGGACGTCCGGGATCGGCTCTCACTGGTCAGAAATCAGCTGCCCCATGGAATCCCGGAGTCTATTATTCGGAAAGGTAATACAGACTCCAGCCCCGGCGTTTACATATGTTTTACCAGTGATCACCATTCTATCGATGATCTTCGCGACTACGTAGAAAAATATGTTAAATCCAAGTTTGAAGTGCTTTCCGGTGTCGGACATGTCCTCCTATCTGGTGGAAATATAAAAACTATGCGCGTTTTCATAGATCCGCAAAGCCTAGCTGCTTATGGTTATTCTCCAGCTGATGTAGTGGAGGCTATCATGTCTCAGCATATCCAACGGCCTTGCGGGCGGCTCATAAGTAAAGATCGGGAGTATATGCTCACCGCTAATGGGGAACTTTCGAAACCACAAGAATTTGACGAGATCGTGCTGCCTACCAATGGCAGAGGGAAAATAGTTCGCATTAAAGATATTGGGGCATCAAAGCTTATTTCTGATGATATCCGCTCCGGGGCATGGTTTGACGGGCGAGAGTGCGTGACTGCCTCCATTACTAAGCAGTCAACGGCTAACCCAATTGAATTAAGTGCTGCCATAAAAAAAGCATTGCCAGAGATCCAGGACATTTTGCCCACCGGTGTTAAAGCTGTTATAGCTATGGATGAAGCCGATGACATTAGAGCATCTTTAAACAATGTTTATAGGGCTATCTTTGAGGCGACATTTTTAGTTGTGCTGGTGGTATTCCTCTTTTTATGGTCTTTCCGTGCTACGCTCATCCCTATTATTACGATCCCGGTATCCCTGCTAGGCACATTGATTTTGCTATGGGCTTTTAATTTTTCCATCAACACTTTCACCCTCTTGGCTATGGTTTTGGCCGTTGGGCTAGTGGTGGATGATGCTATAGTCGTCCTAGAAAATGTACACCGCCATATGGAGGGCGGTTTAGCTCGGTTTAAGGCCGCTATAATCGGCTCAAAAGAGATATTTTTTTCCATCATTGCTATGACCTTAACTCTGGCCATTACTTATATTCCGATTGCACTTACTCCCGGGAAAATTGGGCGTTGCTTTCGGGAATTCGCCTTAGCTTTGGCGGGGGCCGTTCTTATTTCTGGATTTGTAGCTATTACTTTATCTCCCATGATGTGTTCAAAATTGCTTAGCATCGAAAGAAGGAAAAAGGCGCGGGGGATCTGGGAGAAGGCAGCTCGTTATCAGGAGAATGTTTTAACTTCGATAGAATCAAAATATCTAGACCTTTTGACTGTTGCTTTGAATAAAAAAATTTTAGTTCTAGGTGTTGGTGGTGCTGTCGCGATTTTAGGTTTTTTCTTGTCCCAGATCTTGCCGTCTGAGAGTAGGCCATTTGAGGATACCGGTTACGTTAGCATCAATGGCAATGGCCCTGTCGGTGCAAGCTATAGCTTTATGGAAGATACGGCTAAAAAAGTTAATATTGTTTTGGCCGATACTCCATTTCTAAGTAATATCTGGATTACTGCTGATACCAATAAGATTGAGGGATTCGTGCAACTTGAACCCTGGTTCAAGCGGAACTTAGATTCTCGCAAGGTAGCCGATAAAGTTTGCTCTTTACTGAAGAGCGTCCCCGGTGTCCCGTGTTCGGCCTCCGCTGGGCATAGCACGTCAGGACAAACTACGGTCGACTTTATTTTACAAACCAATCAAAGCTATGATTATCTGGAAAGATATGGCAGAAAATTTTTATGGACACTACAAGCTGATTATAATGGATTGCAGGCACCTCTGCAATCTTCTCTCCTTCCCCCGCAGCAGGAATATGTGTTGGAGGTGGATCGAGACAAGGCCGCTTCATTGGGAGTAACTGTCCGGGATGTCATTGAAGCGGTGGAATGCACGGTAAAAGGTATCAAAGCGGCAAATGTTCAACGCGAAGCTAACCGGGATGAATTATTTGTGCAAGCAGAGCAGAAATTTCGTCGATCACCGGAAGATTTATCCCGACTCCAAGTAAAATCGAAACTAATTTCTTGGGATAATGAAGTTAAAATGGTGCCAGTTTCAGATCTAATAGCTATTAGAGAACGATCCTCTCCTATGGGGCTCAATCATCACAATCAAATGTTATCCATTATTGCATACGGTAATATAACTGAAGGCTTTAGCTTAGGTGGTGTGGTGGAAGATTTAATAAAAATTAAGGATAAGCATCTGCCAGATACGATACAATTAACTTTTTCTGGCGAAACTAAGAACTATCTGGAAGAAAGTAAGCAGATAGTGATGGTCTTTATGCTGGCTTTAATTTTTGTATTCCTAGTACTGTCCGCTCAATTTGAAAGCTTTATTGATCCTCTAATAATAATGCTGAGCGTTCCTTTTTCCCTTACGGGCGCACTTTTGGCCTTGTATTTATTTCCCAACGGGAGTTTGAATGTTTATTCAAAGGTTGGTCTAGTAACATTGGTGGGATTGATAACAAAGCACGGCATTTTAATTGTGGATTTTGCGAATAACTTAAAAGAGCAAGGAATGGACCTTCTGGAAGCAGCGAAGCAGGCTGCCTATCTACGTCTGCGCCCCATTCTCATGACCACATTCGCGATGGTTACGGGATCCATTCCACTGGCTTTCGCATCCGGAGCCGGAGCTGGAGCTCGGCAGCAAATTGGAATAGTTATCGTCGGTGGAATGTTGTTCGGCACATTGTTTACATTATTTGTAGTTCCCATAATTTATGTTCTTATTTCCAGGGTGAGACCAAAAAGGGACGAAAAAGCACAAGTATAGGAAAAGTATATTCAATTCCTTTTGGATTTTTCGGAGGGGCCTATTTTTATCAATTCGCTCCATAACTCAACAATTGCCCAATTATACAACAATAATTATTTGGGCAATTTCCCTTTTCCCTTAAGCTTTTAGCGTCGTTTTGCCGATTCGTCTTGGTCCCGTTAAAAGTAAGACAGGAAATGATTGCGATAAATTTTCAATAACTTTTTTTAATGTTCTTTCTAGCATATCAGCTTCGTATCCACAGATCATACCATTTTTCACTACTGATTAACGATAAATTTCAGGTAACATTTATCAGTTAATGATATAACATATGTTACGTATTTATTAAGTATGAGGTATTATGTCAAGGAAATCGGCATTA
>JAITBT010000053.1 GCA_031283445.1 Holosporaceae bacterium
AATCCTTTGTTTAGAATTTTAGCAAATGAATTAGCTTCGAGGGCGCTGGAAATTATCCGGAAATTATTTTTATTTCTTTCGAAAACTCCGCAAAACACGAAATGCAATCTTTGCCAAATTTTATCCATATTTTCGGTAAAAATTGGTTTAGTAACTATAATTTTGGCCAAAGAAAATTTTCTTTGCATTAAGATATTTCTCATCGCAGACGTTATTTTATCGGAAGCAAAATCCAGGCGTTGGATTTTTTCGGAAACTATTCCACGGATATTTAGTATCTTGTTGGACCGAATAAACAATCTTTTATTTTCCAAATTGGCCAAAATAATCATATTCAATTTGGAGAAAAGCTTACTAATATCAATCTTCAGTTTTATTTTTTCTGGTACAACATATTCTGCGGCGGCTGTCGGTGTGGAAGCACGATAATCAGCTGCATAATCTACAAGAGTAGTGTCGGTTTCGTGGCCAACTGCAGTGATAATAGGAATATCGCTTTTAGCTACCGCCCGCACAACATTCTCTTCGTTAAATGGCATTAAGTCTTCGAAACTTCCTCCTCCGCGGGCAAGGATTAGCACATCGGGTCGATTGCTGTCGGGCAAAGAATTCATGCCAGTTATAGCATCGATAATTTGATTACCAGCTTCCGCTCCCTGCACCAATACTGGCCAAAGTAGGATATCCCGAGGAAATCTTCGCCGTATCTGCTGCAGCATATCTTTTATTACAGCGCCGGTTGGAGATGTAATAATACCTATTAGTCGCGGCAACCTTGGAATGGGCTTTTTTCTGGATAAATCAAATAGCCCTTCTGCTGTCAGCTTTTTTTTGCGCTCTTCCAGCAATTTTAAGAGCTCGCCAATTCCTGCCAGCTCAAATTGCTCCACCATAAATTGATACTTCGATCTCATAGCGTAAGTAGTAACCTGCCCAGTACATCTTATTTCCATACCGTCTTGTAGTTTGATCTTTTGTTTTTGGACTATGCCCTTCCAACATACGGCATCGATGACAGCGTCTGCATCCTTTAGGGTAAAGTATAAATGTCCGGAGGTATGCTCTTTCAGAGCGCTCACTTCCGCCTTTAATTTAATTCCGCTAAAGTTTTGCTCCATAGATCTCTTAATCAACGCCGAGAGCCGAGAAACTGTGTATTCTTCAGCTTCTTCCTCTGGCATATAATAAGCTTTCAGTTCATTTCCTAACACTTTAGATTATCACCCAATATTAAGGGGCCGTAAATATAACCTCTACCAATATTAAAACCTGATTTTTGAATTAATTCCGCATTTAAAAGGTGATAAATCGCATCCTTACTCTGAATGCTAATGGGGGAAAAATCAGTGGATTTTGTAATTCTTTCTTTTATTGTTGCTTGTAATAGCAATCGTATTAGAGGAATTTGGTCTAATCCACTTAAAAATGTCTGACGATAGGTTGAATAGTCTTTTAAATATTCGAAACCGTGATCATTCCATAATAGGGATAGTTTTTTAAAGACAGAGTATAATTCTTCATCTGTATTATAGATAATTCTTGTGAGCTCATCGCAGTCTTTTGAAGAAATATGGGGAAAGTGCATTTTGATTAGGGATTTGATGGTTAATTCATTATGGAAAGATGCTATAGCAAAAACTCTACTCTTCCAGAAGAAATCAGTGATTTTCTTAGATCTAGAATAATTTCCACTTTCTAATATAAAAATACAGTTTCGGCAATTTAAAAAATCATGAACTTTTTCCAGATGGTCATCTTCTATATTTCTTATGCAAAAACAACTAATTGCGCCACTAAACAAATCGCATTGCTTATTTATTTTTTTCAAACATTCGGAGATAGAGCATAAATAAATATCAACATTTGTTCCCTTTTCTCGAAATTTATCTTGCATAAAACTGCAAAACACTTCAAATGTTTTTTTATAATTTCCGTATAAATAAAAAATACTACCATCTTTTATATTGTCCGCTGTAATGCTCTTAAAGTCAATCTTCATTGGATAAAAACACTTTCAAATTTTCAATAATACGATTACTCAGCTCTTTTAACATAGCGTTGTTATTACGACCATATAATGATAGTAGTACTTCTCCCGGAGCCTTAGAAATGTTTACGCTGGTGAAAACGGAAATAGGGTACTTAAAAAGAATCTCCCTTTTCTCATTTTTCAGAATAACGTCCGCTATATAGGAGGAACGTACCCGTTTTGCGGTTCCATCATCGACGTAAGCAAATAGCTTCTCTGTGTACTTCAATGTAATCATCAAGCGATATTTTTTAGATGTAAAACCCAAATCCCGCAGCGAATCTAAAATAAATTTCCGTAGCTTTTGGCCGTCCCGTTCTGCAATTATATCAACATCTATTGAAGTACTTAGTAACGTCTCGCTGTTATACAACGGTTTTACGGAACATCCTATGCATAGTAGAAAAAACAGCGTCTTATACAACAAAATTTATTATTTTCCCCCTCACAAAAATCTTCTTTTTTAATAGATTTTCCGAAATAATTTTTTGTACTGACGGAATTTGCATAGCTTTTTGAAAGATAACATCATCACTATCATCAAGATTTACACTAATGGTGCCTCGCAACTTACCATTAATCTGGACTGGTAAATTGATGGTGACAACTTCCAAATATTCTTTTTGATAGTCAGGCCATGGGCTATCGGAAACTAGCCCTGCAAATCCTAATATACTCCATAGTTCTTCACATATGTGTGGAATAGTCGGAGCCATCAATTTTATCAAGTCTCTGCTAATATGAGAGAAGAGCGCTTTATTAGCCTTGATTTTTTCCAAAAATAAATATACCGAATTTACACTATCTCGCAGGTAAGCTACCACTTTATTCATGGACCTATCCTCCATGGAATCTGTGACATTTTTTATAGTCCTGTGGAAATCTTTATATAATTTTTCCAGATCCGATGCCAATGCCGGGATTGGTAAGCCCGCTTCCGGAGCACAGATGCCGCAAGATTTCATATATATGAATAAACGCCAGACTCGATTGATAAATCTCCAGCATCCTTCCAGCCCATCGTCAGACCACGGGAAGTCCCTCTCCGGCGGTGTATCCGAAACTACGAATAACCGAAGAGCGTCTGTTCCATAATTTTTTACAATGGTATCCGGATCCACTACATTCTTTTTTGATTTACTCATTTTTTCAAAATGACCGACAATGACTTTTTCTCCAGTCGCGATCATTTCATACTCACCATTAGCTTTTTTTTGCACTTCTTCTGGAAACAACCAATCTCCATTTTCTTTACGATAGGTGGAATTACACACCATACCTTGGGTGAATAGATTCTCGAAAGGCTCGCGCACATTTCCAAATCCACACTCATTTAGGGCTTTTGAAAAGAAACGCGCATATAAGAGGTGCAAAATCGCATGTTCTACTCCTCCGATGTATTGATCTACTCTCATCCATTGGGAAATATCTTTTTCTTCCAATAGATTGTCATTACTGGAATCATTGACGCAAAAGCGCAAAAAATACCAAGAAGAATCGAAGAATGTATCTAGAGTGTCCGTCTCCCGCAGCGCATTTCTTCCACAGATGGGACATTTTACATGCTTCCAAGATTTATGCCTGTCCAATGGATTACCAGCTTCGGAAAAAATCACATCATAGGGAAGAGTAACCGGCAGATCTTTTTCCTCCAGTGGAACAATACTGCATTTATCGCAGTGTACCACTGGAATGGGGCATCCCCAATATCGTTGTCTTGATATTCCCCAGTCCAAAAGCCTATAAAAAACTTCTCGTCTTCCTTTTTTCATTGTACATAGCTTGTCAATGATTACTTCTTTCGCTTCGGCAACCCTTAATCCGTTAAGAAAATCTGAATTGATGAGAATACCATCATGCAAATATGGTAAGTCATTATTATTTTCTGGCGAAGCAATAACTTGTATCACCGGTAATTTGTATTTTTTTGCAAAGTCATAGTCACGTTCATCATGAGCAGGTGTTGCAAAAATAGCGCCCGTACCATAATTCATTAGAACAAAATTCGCCATGTAAATCGGAAGCTTTTTATCTAAAAACGGATGATTTACGACCAGGCCTGTATCTATTCCTAACTTTTCTTGCTTATCAAAAACTTCTCGGGCCACAGATCCCTTTTTGAATTTTTCAACAAATTCCTTTATTTTTTCATTGCGGGAAGCAAGCTCCAGTGCCAAGGGATGATCCGGCGAAATAGCCAAAAACGTCGCACCAAAAATAGTTTCTGGACGAGTTGTGAAAATAGTAATTTCCTTTCCACAGTTGGTTTGAAAGTTAATGGAACATCCTTCAGATTTTCCGATCCAATTTCGCTGCATTGTCTTCACTTTTTCTGGCCATCCATCCAGATTATCAATTTCAGACAATAATTCTTCGGCAAAAGAGGTAATTCCCAGGAACCATTGCGCCAGTTTTCGCTTTATCACCGGAGCCCCGGATCTCCACCCACAACCATCGATAACTTGCTCATTAGCTAGTACACAATTGTCTACAGGATCCCAGTTTACCTCCGCCTCTTTTCTGTAAACCAGTCCTTTTTTATAGAAAGCCAGAAAGATTTTTTGCTGAAACCCGTAATATTTTTCATCGCACGTTGCAAATTCTCTTTCCCAATCATAGGAAAAACCTAAAGACAACAATTGCTTTTTCATAATTTCTATATTTTTGTAAGTCCAATCTTTAGGATGACCGTTTTGTTTCAGGGCTGCATTCTCCGCTGGAAGTCCGAAAGCATCCCATCCCACAGGATGAAGAACCGAGAATCCACATGCTCTTTTATAGCGGGCGATTATATCGCCGATGATATAATTCCGTACATGCCCGATATGTACTTTGCCGGAGGGGTACATAAACATCTCAAGTACGTAGTACTTCCGTCCGGCTGCGTCCGGATTAGTGCGAAACGAATTGTTTTTCAGCCAAAAATTCTGCCATTTCTTTTCCACACTTGAAAAGTTATAGGGAGTTTTTTTTGAAATATCTAATAACATTATTTTTTCCTACAGATTAAATAAAAGTTACTGTGTTAAACTCAAAACATTTTATCATCCTACTACCATCCACTGCTGCTAAAGCAATTTATATAATGTTTGGGCCAAACATTAAAAGGTAATTTTGTCATTTTAGGAGTTATTTTCTCAAATAATATTTGGCATTTTTCCTGCAGAGAGAGAGAATCGTCCATCTGTTTCATAAATTCATGGGAAACACCAGTCGTCATTACCAAAGCAGAATCCAGGCCACTGGCATTAGCTCCGGAAATATCTGTCCATGGTGTATCGCCAACCATTAAAATCGCCCCTTTAGAATCTACTATCTGTTTGGCATATTCAAATATCCCTCTGTAGGGTTTTCCAAAATATGCGACTTTTCCTCCCAATTTTTCGTAGTATGCAGCAATAGCACCCTGTGTAATTATCGAAATTTGCATACGGGAATCTCTTCCAAAAGAAAGTGCAAAAATGTCCGGATTAGCCACCAATAACGTTTTATTCCACCTCAGACAGTTATTTAGTAGATGGGCAAATTCAGCAAACCCTTTGCGCCCTTGGCTATCCTGCAAACTATTCCAATCTTTCTCTAAAACATCTTCTATATTTATTTTATTTCCGTTACAATCCCAGACATCATCGATCTGAACAGCACCGTAAGAAGCTCTTGGAATTCCAACATATAAGAAATCCGCACTTTGCAGATCCCCCATTTTAATGTGAGTATCCTCGAAAATATCACCGTTCCCTGTAAATATACATTTGACAGTCTCGGATTTTCCACCGATAGATTCCGAAAACTCCCAGGGATGATTCATTATTATATGATGCAAAAACTCCCCGGAAGTCACAAATTCATCATAATGCACGTTCTGCATCATTCCACTGTAGGCATATCTAATTTTTGCCTCGTCTGAGATCTGGGTTGAATTGGATAAGATAATAATTTTTTTCTTATTTTTTTTCAATCTTTCTAAGACTGAAAGAGCACGCTCATGGAAGGACGTGCCATCAAATATTACGCCGTAAACATCTATGAAAAATGTTTCATAATCATCCGCTAATGATAAAATATCATTTTTTACTTCCATATCTTTCCTATCGCATTAATTTTTTATATTTAATTTTTTGCGGAGTAATCACAGATATTCCTTTCTTCTTCATTTTATACTCTTCATACCCGGTAAAATTTCCCGAAAACCATTCAACTCTACTATTCCCTTCAAAAGATAATATATGCGTTGAAATCCTATCCAAAAACCATCGATCATGACTTATGATGATAGCGCATCCGGCAAAATCCAATAAAGCCTCCTCTAAGTTTCTCAATGTATCTATATCAAGATCATTGGTCGGCTCATCTAATAATATAACATTTACTCCTGATTTTAAAATCTTGGATAAATGCACTCTATTACGCTCTCCACCTGACAATTGATGGATATATTTTTGCTGATCTACTCCTTTAAATCCAAAATTGGATACATAAGCTCGACTGGAGATTTTTCTTTTCCCTAGTTCCAGCTCATCCAGCGAATCTGATATTTCTTCCCAAACAGTTTTATTTTGATCAAGGGCATCCCTGCTTTGATCCACATAGGCCATCTTCACCGTTTCACCGATTACTAACGAACCAGCATCCGGAGGCTCTTTACCTATTATCATTTTGAGTAAGGTGGATTTTCCTGAGCCATTAGCACCCACAACTCCAACTATACTTCCGGGTGGTATATCGAAAGTCAAATTATCAAATAGTACTCTGTCTCCAAAGGATTTGCCCAGTAAATCCGCTTTAATTATTACATTACCTAGACGCGGTCCTGGCGGAATATATATGGTTGAGGTGTTATATGCTCTTAAAGAATCCTGCTCCAGCATCTCATAATAAGCGTTAATCCTCGCTTTATTTTTTGACTGACGAGCTTTAGCAGACTGTCTAACCCATTCCAATTCTCTATCCAAAAATCTTTTTTTTTCGATTTCTTTTTTATCCTGCTGTTCGATTCTCTTCTGATGTTCTTCCAGCCAAGCCGAATAATTACCTTCAAATGGATAGGAATTCCCGCGATCCAACTCCAAGATCCAGCCCACGACATTATCGAGAAAGTATCTGTCATGAGTAACTAAAACCATGGCCCCCTTATATTCTTGCAGATGCCTTTCTAGCCAAGCTATGGATTCAGCATCCAGATGATTGGTCGGCTCATCCAGGAGCAAGAGATCCGGTTTTTGTAGTAATAATTTACAAAGGGCAACTCTCCTTTTTTCTCCACCAGATAAATTTAATACGGGCATATCCGGGTCCGGGCAGCGCAGAGCATCCATTGCGATCTCAATGGTTCGATTTAGGTCCCATAATCCCAGCGATTCAATTTTTTCTTGAACTTTTGCCTGCTGCGCTATGAGGTCATTCATCTCTGTTTCGCTCATTTCTTCTGCAAATTTTGTGGATATTAATTCAAATTCCTCCAATAGCGCCCTAGATTCTTTCAGCGGGGAAATTATGTTTTCATAAACTGTAGCACTGTTGTCCAATTCCGGCTCCTGCGGGAGATATCCCACCGTCGCTTCCTTAGCGGGCCAAGCTTCTCCGTTGAACTGTTGATCTATTCCAGCCATTATTTTCAGCAGAGTAGATTTTCCGGAGCCATTCTTCCCGATAATTCCAATTTTTGCACCCGGATAAAAAGAAAGCCACGTATCATTCAATACACATTTTCCACCAGGGTATATCTTGGATACATTTTTCATAACATAAATGTACTGGTAAGAAGCCATTCTTTATCCCCGTATTTTATTCAACTTTTAATAACTTTGCGGTCCTTAACTCTTGAATATTTTTGCATCCAGTACACAACATAGCAGCCTTTAATTCAAAAACCAAAGTCTCAACAAAATTTTCACAATCCGAATGAGAAACCATTATTTTTTGCAAAAAATCCGAAGCGTTGCTACAAATATCTGCACCCAAGGCGATGGCTTTCGCAATATCAACTCCTGTTCTCACACCACCACCAGCAATGATCCTTATCCCTGTTTTCATTTCTGCGATCGATTTAATACAACGTACCGTAGGATTTCCCCAATCTGCAAAAGCGTTTGATGCTTCTTTTACGACGATATCCTCGGAGCGCTTGCTCTCCACCGAAGACCATGAGACAGTTCCGGCTCCACCTACATCTATCCCATAAACTCCAGCATTTTGTAATTTTCGAGCTACGGATGCTGAAATTCCATATCCAACTTCCTTCACAATTACAGGACACATCATTGAAGTACAAATTTTCTCTATTTTTTTCAGCAGACCGGAAAAATTCGTATTTCCGTTCACCTGAAACACTTCCTGCATTGGATTTAAATGTAAAACAAGAGCATCTGCTTCAATCATTTCAACGATTCGATTACACTCGCTAACCGTATATCCGCAGTTCAATTGGACGGCTCCTAGGTTAGCTAGCAGTAGAATATTGTTAGCATAGCGGCGAACTTTGAAAGAATCCTCCAACGTGCGATCTTCTAATGCGATCCTCTGACTGCCTACACCCATACC
>JAITBT010000056.1 GCA_031283445.1 Holosporaceae bacterium
CCTCTGTAATAACCATATGAGTCAAATAATAACAGCAATTTATTTACATTATGCTAAAAAGCGACAATTGATGCACCGCGAGTTCGAATCTCCCTCCCTCCGCCAGCGTTTTTAAGGGATTGGAGAAAATTGTTTTTTACTATAGTAAAGACAATGACTGGAACCTGCTGATACAGAAGCCTCTGCGGTTTGCAATTTATTTTAAATTTAGACAAAATTGCGCACACTTACCGACATTTTTCCGAATTTCCGCCAAAAATCCCTCTCCATTCTCCATTTTCACGCCTCCGGAGAATCCAAGAGTTTTCTCTTAAATTTGTTGAAAATTGAATGCATTGCCGCTACCATCTGTCGAATCGACAAAACCGGTTCGGAGAATGAGGATGGTAAGCGAGTGTGCCACAGAACGAAGCGCGAAACGGTGAAGTGTGTTGAATTTTCAGATAAAATTATGTTTGCGTAAAAATGCGTACAGAGCGATAAATTCGGGATATTTCCGCTGCATAGCCTGTATTTTTAGCGAAATCGAAAATCTACTCTGCGCAGTTTGTCGATACACTCAGATTCACGCGAAAATATGATTATTGTCAATTCGAAAAAATATTGGGAGGAGGTACATGATGGCATCTATTTGTGTTGCAATGTGCTTTTTTCTTCTTTGAGGAAAATATTTCTATTTTTCTTCATTTCTTTACTCTTTGTTAATTTTTTGGTGAGATACTGAATCGTGTTCAAAGTTATAGTCGTGTGGTTTTAAAGATAACTCTTCATATATCGGCAAAGCAAAAAGATACGATCTGCCGTTTAAAGTCACACACCTATTCTCATTCGCAATGAGAACCAGGATGAAATTGCTTGAAATTTCAGCGTCGCTGCGACACAGAAATCCGAGTTCTCATGTGGAATGAGTATATGCTGTAAATATTAAGGAAGGAGAATAAATATGAAATTTCTTGTTTGTTTAGTAATGTTCTTGAGTATCTTTATCGAGGATATTCAATGTGTTGTGAGGCAGGTTCGAACAGCTACTAATCATGCGACAACACAATATGAGGCAGCTGTAAAGTTTGATAATATTTTTTATCTCCATGCATTAGCTAGAAACGTTATCAAAATAATTGATGATTACTATATAAGTAATTTGAATCCAACTTGGAAAATTGGTGCTAAGGATGCCGTTAGTGTTTTTAGGTTGGAAACTTCACGTGAGCATTTATTGGAATGTGCAAGCGGCTTAAAAATAAAGAAGAAGCACGGGGTACCTGAAGCTGATGGACCGATACAGAATTGGACACCGGAGCATGAGGAAGCATTAAATGCTTACATTGACAAAATCATAAAATATTTACAGTACTATCAAACGAAGTGCACCGAAGTTAGGGGCGTCAATCCAATTGCAGTAATGATACGGCAGGTTAATATTGTACGAAATAATCACTACCCAAATCCTCACGTTAGATTTTTAGAACTAACTGTAATTAATAACATAAATGAACTTTTTCACAGTGAATTATTGTATTACTATGATGTAAAGGCCGCAGAACCAAAGAAAAAACGTAAAATATTTTCCTACAATGCCATGTGCAACAACTGTAGCACTGTTGGTCACGAATACGTTTCCGAGTGCGAATATTACAACGAGCATCTGCCGCCAATGCCTGTCATCGCACTTCATTAACATCACCAGTGATCGATATAGAATGATCGACTCTTGAGAATTTATGTCGAATCCACCACTGCACGCATTACTCCTGACATGTGTACCGCGTGCTTTTTAAAATAACAAACTCATAAAAATCTTATACTTGACACTTATTTGAATTTCGACGCAGCTCAGTTTTTCCTGTTATACAGAATATACATGTCGATAACGTAAACGATTCAAAAAAACACGACCCAATAGTGAGAATAGAGATTGCCCTATAAAGATAGATCAATTCAGCAAAAACAATCGATATTCCGCCCATTGAAAAATCAGCAGATCTACAGCACTTCACCTATTTTTATACCAATCTTCACAACAAATTATCTAAAAGCTTTTTTGCGCAGCCTGTAAGTGAGGTCATCTGCCACTTGTTTCAAAAAATTAGTAATGAGGAATGGTATTATAGAGCAATCCCTGAGAACTTTGATCAACAGTTTGCGCCTACTTTTCCACAACGACAACAACCAACCTCAGAGTCACAGGCTATTGCGACTGTAATCTCCAAAAAATAAGCAATATTTTATTCCAAATTCGAAAACTCCTTCAAGTATGCGGGTAACAGGCGATAAGCAAATGCATCAGAAAAAATCATATCTTTTTGCTCGTGATTGTTGTAAAATTCTTCTTTTAACTCTTTATTTTCAATAACTTCCAACAGAGCACGCCTGACACCGTTAGCATCATTATTATAAAAACTGGCAATTAAATACTTAATACCTATAAGTTTGGCTGCTATATTATCGCTCTTATGTATAAGAAGAAACGACGCTTTTGCTTGATGAGTTTCATATCCTACATCGGCAAGGGAGACACAAGCCTTTAAGGCATTAACCCAATCTTTTTTACAACAAAAAGCTAAATATTCTTCATCCTTTTGTGAAAAATACAAGGAAGCTTGTTTATTTTCTGTTAAAGTTGGAATCTTCGAGTGCAATGGCAAAGTATTCCAAAAAGACATTGTGTATTTTTCAGCAAGAGCAGCTTTACTGGTGATCTCATCTTTTCCACTCCCTTTTATATACCTACCGTCCATCCCACTTACTCCACCGCACATCACCATCGCTGCGCAACAAATTCCACACAACACATTACGTAAATTATATTTAAACATACCACACCTCCGAAGATACTAAAATTACAATAACCAACACGAAACGACGCTTATTTTATGGAATGAAAAGGAAAGTAAAAAACATTGATAGCAGAAATTCCACGACCGCCGCTTTTCATCATCTTTCAAAGCATCGTTTCACCTCTTTTTCTACAAATCACACAAAAACTACAATATTAACTAATCGTAGCGCATGTGTTTCATGCATGCAACAATTACTTTAACGAAAAGTTAATTTTTTATCTTGGTATATTTTGTAAAAATATGGCGATATTAAGGCAAAAACCGCATCAGATTTGCGAATAATGCATTGATTTTGCGAAAGTACCGGATATCCGGGGACTGGAGCTATTGCCGTAATTTTAGCACTTGACTTCGGAGTTGATGTGCTATATTGTTTTGTCCATTAGGAGAAGAGCGGGAGGTAATGCATGAAGAATAATTCTGAAAATACAGATCAAAATACCAACAGCAATTGTCAACAATGCTATGATTGCGTCGATTGCGATTCGTGCTTTACTTCAGTCCGCTGTCGTCATTGCTGGCTGTCAAAGGATTTGACGAAGTGTGTCGTGCTGTATAAACGATGAAATTTTTACCCAACGTTACTGTTGCTTGGATTGCTCAAATTGCGTTGAACTTACCGGAATCGTCCGGCCTAGACGGAGAAACGATGGATGTATGAGGTTACTATTAAAATTTCTCATCCTCTTGACTATCTATGCTCACAATTACTTTTTTTTCAGTTTTACGGACAACGTCCATTTTATCTTCTAATACAAGTTCTGCAGCTAATACATCATTATCATCTGCAATTTCAAACGGATCGTCTGGCAATGGAACTCTTGCTCGAAATCCTTTCTCAACATACTTTTTAAAAGCGAGGACAGTTTCAAGAGCTTTGTCTAGGCTTCTTCCCACAATTACTCTGGTTTCTTTTTTTAGATACCCTCCTTTAATCGATGAA
>JAITBT010000042.1 GCA_031283445.1 Holosporaceae bacterium
GCGTTAAAACTATTATCCAGAGGTATGTCCATAGATGAAATTACCGATATAACCGGTCTTGCAGAACCAGAGATTCAGAAATTAATGCATTAGCGCAAGTGGGAAAGGATAGCCACATCGCCTGAATGAAAGAAAATAATATTCCAATGGGGCAAAGCTGATAGGAGTACAATGATTATTTAAAACAAAAACAGAAGAAAATATGCAGGAGATAAGACATGATTTTAGTTACGGTTGATTTTATATCAGGCTACAAAATAGAAACACTAGGGCTAGTGAAGGGCACTATTGTTAAAACGAAGAATATGTTTGTTGATATTTTACAGATTTTCAAGTCGATTATGGGAGGCGAGCTGGACAAATACACCAATATGATGAACGAAGCAAGACAGGAAGCCACTGATCGTATGATAAAACAGGCTGAAGAGCTTCATGCAGACGCAATTGTCGCTGTACGCTACGCCACATCAAATATACTGGACGGAGCTAGTGAAATTATAGCCTATGGAACAGCTGTAAGACTGCAACGACTATAAAATAGCAAGAAGAAAGCTTTGTTGGTGAGACTGTAAATAATTTTGTGTAAAGGCCGAAATTTGGAAAACCGGAGAAGGTTTGCTTAGATGAAGTTATTTACAGAAGGAAAAATTAACATTAGAAGAGAAGCGGGAAAAGTCGGAGCACAGGGCTCTGCTGTGATTCGGATACAGCGGTTTTAGCCTGATATACGAGCCGTCATTGAGATATAATCGACCTCGTTCCCTATGTTTTTTCGGAACTCTTCGCCATAATTCTCGCCATATTCTTTCGACTCTTTTGTGATTTATCTTCCACATCTCAGATTGCAACAGCGCAGTTATGCGGCGATAGCCGTACCAAGAGCATTGCCTAATGACTTTTTCCTGCAATTGACGTCATCGAATTCGCTGCACGGATCCTCAGGTACATCAAGTACATTCCGGTCCTGCGCTGCGGCCTCTCCTCGTTCTTGCAAAAAATACATCACTAGGCAATAGCCTATAGGAATCTCATGGCAACAAGTCTATGCTAGAGTCACTGCTAGAGTCACTATTTTTTTTTCGTAATAATCATAACGGGAACGTCATTATTTCTTTGTTCAGGCCATTCTTCCGTGCCAGGTGTCACATTTTTGAATTCTATCTTTTCTATCATATCTTCTTTTTCTTCTTTTGGCTGTAGAAACTCTTTGAATTTTCCAATATTCTCTTCAAATATCTTTATCGCATCTGATTTCAGTTCAGCAGTAGAACGATTTGGACCGGCCTCTGAGGAATAAAAAGTACTGTTTTTATTGTTGGTACATAAACATAAATTCGCAAGCCGTTTTCCTATTAATTCTCCATTATAGTAATTATCGGTTACAAACCAATACCAACTATCATTTGGATCATTTTTTAAATAGAATTTTTCTACTCTTAAGTGTTCTTCTGGAATAAGCTCGTAAGCACTACTAACCTTTTGGCCATAATAACAGTCGGAAATCAAACGACCTCCTGGCTTAAGAAGGTTTAGAGCTCCCATGACAGCCGCTGATGTAAATCCATCCATAAGTGCATGCTCAAAAATGACAGTATCGTACATACCTTCTCCAAAAGATGTTGACTTACTTTTGAGATCAACTATATCACATACTACGTCTGGATTGCCATTATCCCGAACAAAAAGATATTTATATTTATCTGATTCTTTATGATTAACTCTGGTCCCTCCTACAATGATGGTTTTTTTAAAACCTTTTTGTTCAGCATACTCGATATAACGCTGTGGTGAGATATAATTATAAACGAGATTACTTGCTCTTGTCCAGATCAACTTATCCGCAAGCAGATGATCACCTGTTAGTTTTATGAAATTTTCTCTAGCAGATTTACATTCTTCCGCCGTCTTTTTTAAAGCAATCATACCGAAACAAGGTTGAACAGCAAAGTCTAAAAGACATGCTGCACATGCTGACAAAGCTATTAGTTTTTTCATATTGGTCTCCTTTTTTTTAAAACTAAATATAGTATACATAAAAAAAAACAAAAAACCAGGGGAAATATTCATTCTTTCTAGAATAATACAAAATTTTTAAAAATATTTTTTTCCCCAAATATCGCTAAATTGTTTTGAATAAACAGTCAAAGATTGTTGCGTAAAGGATATTTTGAAATCAGAAAAGTCGTGGAATTAGTGTTAAACTGCAGTTAGTATTGGGAGGTAGGAATTGCAGGAGCAGTCGATGGAAAGTTTTTTGGAATTGGCGGCGTTGAGTCCGGTTGAGAAGAACAACCTATTGAAAACAAACAAAATATATTGACCTATCATTATTTTTGCGCTATATGGAAAGAGTCCAAAATTTAGAGATGATAAAATGAAGAAGAATCTTTTAATTGACAAGCGCTATTGTTGCAAGTTTTGCTTTACAAAATTTGCCACATGCTATGATGGATGGGATCGGTTATGGAAACGAGAGCATTCGAGTCGCAATTCAGTTACAGATTTTTGCAGCTTATGAATATATAAGCTTATGGGAAAGCCAGCATAAACAGACTACGGATTCTGGAGGTTATGGGTTCGACTTCTATCGGGCGCGCCATTGGAAATAATTGCAACATATGTCCAAAAAAACAGAATCCGGATGTTTTTGGTCGATAATTAATGGACAAAATCATAAATTTCTATTATAATCAAAGAATGGTTTTTAGGAGAAACGATATGAAAATGGAGTCAACGGGATCTCTTGCCGGAGTCACGCGTGCTTTGGACTGCGGATTACGTAAATACATGCTAAGTGTGTTCTCGCACATGACTGCCGGATTGCTATTGACGGCCGTCGTCGCATATATAATGAATTTATTGAACGCAGCAGAATTCATATATTCCTCTCAGGAAGTATTCTTGCTGTTTTGGCTAGCGCCTTTTGGTATATCTATATATCTGGTAACTCGGATAGATCACATATCTACGAAAAGCGCGAAGGTGTTATTCTTCATTTATGCGGCCATGCTCGGATTAATATTATACACTTTAGCAGCATTTTATTCACCCAGCAGCTTAATAGCTACTTTTTTTGTTACGTCGTCCATGTTCTTATCAATGGTGATATACGGATACTCCACCGAAAAAGATCTTACCTGCTGGCGCTCCTTTTTATTGATGGGGCTTGTGGGGATCCTCATCGCTGGGGTGGTAAATGTATTTATAATGAATAGCACAGTCTCATTTGTGATGTCCGCTATTGGCGTCGTCGTATTTACTATGTTAACTGCCTATGATATGCAGCGCATAAAAAGCTACTATTTAGAATCCGATCATCCAGAAATCGGCGAGAAAAAAGCTATAATCGGAGCGCTTTTACTGTATTTAGACTTCATTAACATTTTTTGGAGGTTATTGAAATTAATGGGTAGGTCGCGAGATTAGCGATTAATGGTAAAAAAAACGAAAAAGCTAAATGAATTTAAAAGCAGTCCTTCTAATTTTTTGAGAAAATTCAAAAGAAAAAATTCTCTTGTGGAATTTTTTCTTTATATGCTGATTATTTGGGCGCTGCATTCGGTATTTTGCAGTAAATTAGCGAACATGATGCAGATTTTTTTTACGTCACTGGTGGCCTATGTTGATAAAATAACCAAAAATCTTGATGGCGGAATCACCGCTGTCCAATTGGCTATTAGCGGCGAAACAAACGCGATTATTACGGATTTAAAAAAAGAAAATCTGAAATTGCAAAACAAAATTAACGAATTGATCTATCTGGGGAAGGAAAACGACGAATTGCGGTGCATGCTTTCCATGAAAGAGTACGTGCAAGGTAATATTTGCGTTGCGCGTGTACTGCGATCTTTTTCCAACGACTATGTGCGATCGTTTATTGTGGAAGCAGGCCTGTCCGATGGCGTATCACTAGACGACGTTGTGGTCAACGCCAACGGATTAGTGGGCAGAATCGTAGAAGTTGGCCAGAACTGGAGCAAGGTCATGCTCATCACGGATACTAATTCCAATGTGCCGGTAAAAATTGGTGAAGGCATGATTAATGCAATTGTATCCGGCGACAACACAAATACTCTAAAAATATCAATGATCTACGAAGATATTTCCATTAGTGAAGAAGACGTCGTTGAAACTTCTGGATACGGCAATGTTTTTCGTGATAAAATTCCCGTTGGAAAGATCATGGAAGAGGAAGATGGATCCTACTATGTTGTTCCGTTTGTAAATTTTAACGAAACGACATATGTGAGCATCCTAAAAAAATAAATGAAATATAATATTTCCCCAACATTTAAAAGAGCTGCGGCGGTTACGTTGATATTTACGTTGTTATCGCTGATTTCTGTTGATTTTTCCATTGATCTTTTTTTCTGTTTTATTTTTATGGCGACTCTGGCGCGTCCACAATTGGTGACAATGCCCACAATATTTATTACTTCGCTAATGCTAGACATATGTGCGCATCAATTTATAGGAGCGCTATTTTTTCAATATTCCCTGATATATCTGGTCGTGAACCGGTTTAGATCTTTGCTGCTGAACGCTCGAATTATCTGGGGATGCTGCTACTTTTGTGTTTTGTTTTGTATGTCCGAATGCATTGCCTTTGCTGTCGCAACCGTCTTGGGAGGCTTATTCGACTGGCATTATCACATAATGCGACTGATCCTGGTTATGCTGCAGTGTGCCTGCTGTTTTCTGATAGCGTTTGCCAGAAGAAAAATTAGAGACAACGAATATGCTGCATAACGAAAATGCCAAGAAAGAAATTCAACTGCGCATAAAAATTGTGCTATCGCTGGTGCTGCTGCTAATCGGAATACTGGTGTACAATTTATATTTTTTGCAGGTGGATTGCCATCATAAGTACGCGATGCTCTCGGAAAAAAACAGGATAAAGCTGTCGCCGCTGCTGCCAAAACGCGGACGCATATTTACGGCAGATGGCAAACAGATCGCCAGCAACAAATACAAATATAAACTGACTCTGGAATCCTGCGCCGAAAATATATTTCTGGAGAATCTTAGCCTGCTGGAGACGTATATTGATCTGGGAAAAAACGAAAAAGAAGAATTGCTAAATATACGAAAAAAAGTTTCCAGATATACCCCCATAGTCGTAAAAAACGGACTCTCCTGGGATGAATATGCAAGACTATCACTGATTTTTTATAGATTAAATTATGTATCTATAGATTATGTGTACATGCGTGAGTATAGCCTGCCACAGGAATTCAGTCATGTGATCGGCTACGCTGCCAAAAGTGACGATAATCTGCAGATTCTAACGGGCAAGACTGGCGTAGAATTGTCTAAAAACGAAGAATTGATAGGGAAAATCGGTAATGTGAAAACGGAGATTAATGCCGTTGGCAGGAAAATGCGTATTCTCAACGAAGTGACTCCCATTAATGGAAATGACATTTTCCTTACCCTAAATGCGGATGTGCAGAAGTATGCGTTCGATCTCATAGCGGAGGAAAAAGCAGGAGCCTGCGTCGTGCTGGACATTAGAGACGGCGGAGTCATCGCTCTGGTCTCGGTTCCGGGCTTTGACACCAACCTGATTGCTTCAAAAATAAATCGAGAGCAGTGGAATTCCATGATCAATGATCCGCTTTTGCCACTGATGAACAGAGCTATCGTTGGCACATATCCTCCTGGTTCGTTGTTCAAAATAGTGGTAGCGTTTGCGGCGCTAAGCGAAGGAGTTATCACAGCGTCGGATACATTTTTCTGCTCCGGAGAAATACTTCAGGATAACGCCATTTTCCATTGCTGGAATAGACATGGCCATGGACGTGTAAATGTGTCCGACGCTCTCTGCATGTCCTGCGACTGTTTTTTTTTCGAGGTATCCAAAAAATTGGGCATAGATAAAATCGTCGAATATGCCGAAAAATTCGGTTTTGGGAAAAAAACCGGATTGGAACTCCCAAACGAAAATGCCGGTTTGCTCCCTAATAAAAAATGGAAATTACTGCGCTACGGCAGCACTTGGAAACCATACGAAACACTCATTACCAGCATAGGGCAGGGGGCTTTGCTGGCCACGCTGCTGCAGACGGCCGTAATGTTGGGAAAATTGTATTCCGGCGACTATAACTTCGCTCCCACTCTGATGAAAAATACGGATGAATCAGAGGAAAAGACACGTGATCCATTAAATCCTAAGCATGCGATGATTATCCGAGACGCTCTTTATCAGGTGTGCAACTCCTGGAACGGTACAGCGGCCAGATCCTGCAGAGCCGACTATGGAATTGCAGGGAAAACCGGGTCATCCCAGGTGAGAAAAATAAAATTGGGAGAAGCCGGCGTAGGTCAGCAAAATTTTCCGTGGCATTTGAGAGATCATGCTTTTTTTGCCGGCGTTGCTCCGCATAAAAATCCTCGCTATGTGGTGGCGGTTTTTATAGAGCACGGTGGGGGAGGGGCCAAGGTTGCAGCTCCCATCGCCAGAAAAATATTTGACAAATTAATGGAAATTGATTTTAATGGAAATTAATTTTTCTTCCCATAATTTCTAGCTGAGACGACTCCAATTGGATTTGAAATTTACCGCCACGAGAGTATTAATTTTGAAAATAGCTGGAGCGGGTGATGGGAATCGGACCCACGTCATTGGCTTGGAAGGCCAAAGCTTTACCATTAAGCTACACCCGCTTTTTTAGAATGTGCTATAAATTTATTAGAGTATGAAGCATTTTGCAAGTGATTTTTTTATGGGGATTCGGGCATTTTTGTTTTTTTATAAGGTTGCGCATTACATGTGGCTGGTAAGAACGCAAAAATCAGTTCTTGATTATGTGTCATGTAAATACTATATTAACTTAATGTACAATAATAGTGGTTTAATATGGCGTCCATTGTTTTAAAGAATGTAAGCAAATGCTTCAGTGATAGCCGAGTAATAAAAGACATCAATTTGGCGATTGAAGACGGCAAATGCACAGTATTGGTTGGTCCGTCTGGCTGCGGCAAGTCAACGATTTTGCGATTAATTTGCGGACTCGAAGAAATATCCAGCGGCAACATCTTTATCGGCGACAAATGTGTGAACAGCGTTCCACCGTCCGGACGCGGTCTAGCAATGGTATTTCAATCGTATGCGTTGTATCCTCACATGACAGTATTTGAAAACATGGCGTTTGCTCTTCAGGTAAGGAAATTAAAGAAAGACGCCATTGAAGAACGTGTTCTGGAAGCCGCTAAAATATTGAAAATAGATCATCTAATGAACCGAAAACCTAAAGAACTTTCCGGTGGACAGAGACAAAGAGTGGCCATTGGAAGAGCTATCGTGAGAAATCCCTACGCTTTCCTTTTCGACGAGCCGCTATCTAATCTTGATACAGCGCTCCGATGTCAGATGCGCTATGAACTGGCAAAACTAAAGGAACAACTGCAAACCACAATGGTCTACGTTACCCATGATCAAGCGGAGGCCATGACCCTGGCCGATAAAATTGTCGTCATAAGAGACGGAGTCATAGAACAAGAGGGATCTCCGCTGGAGCTATATAACTCGCCTGTTAATACTTTTGTGGCTAAGTTTATCGGATCCAGTGAAATGAACATCCTGGAGGTCGATTTTGTCAAAAGTGATGAAAATTTGTCCGTATTTAAGCTATTATCAGGCCATGAGTTCTTGCTGAAATCAAGAGGAAATATAGAACTAAGCAAATTAAACAAATATGCGATTGGCATTAGACCAGAGGACATTGAAGTCCAATCGGCCGATACGCAATTTGCGGGAAATAAGCTGAATGGAATCGTCTGTCTTGCCGAAAATCTCGGTGGCGACGGCTATGTGCACGTTATGCTGGATAATAAATCGCAGTTGTCCATAAAAGTCCGAAGAAATATCACCGAGAAGCCCGGAGATCACGTATATCTTGGCATAAAAATAGAAAAATGCTATCTATTTGATGAAAAAGGAAACACTATTTTAAGCCAGAAACTTGCGGCTTAAAAAATATATGATTTCGCTTTTTTTATTTTTTATCTGAAATTTTATCCGATATTGAACCTGCATATTTAAATAAATTCCAATAGCCGGCGCCGCATCCCAATATAAAAAAAATTATTAAAAAGAGAGGCGATTTATCAAAATATTTGTCCAATATTAGGCCGCCAAAAATTCCCACGGCTACTGCAGCTACAAATTCTATGCCGCAGTTAGCCATGCGCACATATTTATTTTTTTTATTTTCGTTCATGGATTTTCTCTCAAGTTATTTTATTTAGTTTATCAGATTTAAATTTCAGGAGTAATGTATCTATTTATGAGACTAGCAAATGAGTATCCAAAAGTTAATTAATTACTAACAGAAGCTGTGGATAACCCTGTGGATAACCATTGGAATGGTCGCTTGAAACTCCATATTTCATAGCAAAATAAGCGTTTGCTATTTTTTTTAGCATCCTGATAACCAATTGTTTTTGTTGCATTTATTTTTATGCGACCCTGCGTTGGGAAGCGTTATGGACATTGTTTTTCTTTCTAAATGTAGCCTGTGAATTTCTCTAATTATTGGTTTTATTTTTGCAGCTCGGTTTTGGCTATTTTATCCATAATCATGGGGGGCGATTTTACATAATTTTTATTATTTAATCAGCGTGGTTCTAAAAGAAGTAGTATTTTTTTGTATATTCTATAGCCAGTTTCGCGTCATTTTTCTAGAGAATTTGTTTTCTTATGCTAATGCAGATGCTAGTGCAGAAAGAATTCTTCCGAAGATATGCCGAGCAAATCCAGTTCCGAGATTAAATCTATGGTACTGAAGCATTTTTGAGCTAAACTGAGCCTTCCTTCGCGGATGAGTATTTTGTCCAGCTTATTTTTTAGAGCGTGGAGATGGAGCACATCTCCCTGGGCGTAGATCAATTGTTCCGGTGATAGTTCCAGACTTCCCCAGTCGGAAGATTGTTCATGTTTTGATATTTCTAGTCCCAGTAATTCTTTACAAATATTTTTTAATCCGTGTTTATCGCTGTAGGTTCTGGCTAATTTTGAAGCTATTTTTGTGCAATATATATTGTTGACCCGGATTCCCAATGAATAATTCAAAAGTCCGACGTCGAAACGGGCAAAATGAAAAATTTTTAAAATAGACTGATCCACCAGAAGTTTTTTTAAATTCACAGCCTGGTGTTCTTGGCCGATTTCCATCTGCACCATGTGTACGTCCCCGTCTGCCGAACAGAGCTGAACCAGGCAAAGGCGATCTCGCCGAAGGACCAGTCCCATGGCTTCGGTATCGACGGCAACGCTGGAGGAAAATTTTACCTGCGACGGTAAATCGTTTTTATATAAATTCATGAAAAAAATTCCAATGGTGCCCAAAAGAAGAGTCGAACTTCCACCCATTTACATGGACTAGGACCTGAACCTAGCGCGTCTACCAATTCCGCCATCTGGGCACATAACAAGACAACCACCAATTTACTTGTATAAAATACAATTACTTGGCGCGTTCAACATAGCTAATATCGGCGGTATTAACCACGATTTTCGTTCCGGATTCAATATGCGGAGGCACCATAATACGAACTCCGTTTTCCAGCACAGCTGGTTTATATGAAGATGCCGCTGTCTGGGCTTTGGTCACTGCGTCCGCTTCCGCCACTTCTATTATCACGGTATCCGGAAGTGTGACGCCCACGATTTCTCCTTCATAGGTGCTGATCTTAACTACCATATTATCCTGAAGAAAGCAAGCGGACTCGCCTATGGTGCTTTCTGGAATTTGGATCTGCTCAAATGTAGCGACGTTCATAAATGTAAACATATTTCCATCGCGATACAAGAGCTGATGTTCATCTTCATCCAGACGGACTTTCTCTATGGTTTCTTCGGACCGAAATCGCACGTTTAATTTTGTCCCGACTTTAAGTTCCTTCAACTCAACCTGCAAGAACGCTCCTCCCTTGCCCGGCTTCACGTGCTGAGATTTGTAAACAGTCCACAATTTACCATTGTGTTCTATGAGCATTCCGTTTCTTAAGTCGTTTGCACCAATCTTCATAAGTCACCAAAACTAAGTATGTACATAAGTCACCAAAACTAAGTATGTACATAGTCTAGTATTTTATTGTGGTATTTCCAATACTTCATTTGAAAAAATTATGAAGCGGACTAAGCTCTGGTACATTAGCCAGACGGAAGTATATCCAGCAGGCGTTTTTGTACTATTTTCATGATTTTTGCAAAGATTTTTTGTTCGGATCCGGCTGCATTTACGATCACAGATCTGAAAGAAAAAATTTCTGCAGTTTTTTGAAAACCTTTTCTTATGAGGTCGTGTTCATTTTTTTTCATGAGGTCGTATTCGTCCAGGATCAGCTTGCGTGTGGACAGTCTTTCAATGGAAACATCTGAATCGACATCCAGAATTATGGTAAGATCTGGCTCAAAGTCTCCGATGGTAATTTTTTTCAATGCCATGATGTCTTCGAAGGCTATTTTTTTCAGCACTCCCTGATACACCAGAGACGAGTCATAAAATCTATCGCAAACGACGAAATACCCTTTATTTATTAATGGTTTTATCAATTTCACAAAATGATCTCGCCGGGCTGCGAACATAAGCAGCGCCTCGCACAGAGGATCCATATCCGACGGACTGGAGGACTTCATGAGATTGCGTATTTTTTCTCCGATCACATTGCCGCCGGGTTCACGAGTTATTTTCACCTTTAGTCCCAGAGTTTTAAGCGCATTGGCCAGCAGAGTCGCCTGAGTTGTTTTGCCAACGCCGTCTCCCCCCTCGAAGGTAATAAATTTTCCCATCATAGAGTTGCTTCCTTGGGCCTGAGGCTATCGGGGCTTTTTTCTTTCTGTTTGCGACTGAACAGATTTAGCACCGATGCCCGTGCCCGTTCCCAAAAAGTCAGCCGCTGCACGTTTTCCAAAGCAAATACATTGTAGGTATTGGAGATGAATGTTCCATATTTGAAAGTCATGGTCCCCAATTTATCTCCAGCAGTAATTGGAGCCTCGTAGGGATCGCTCAAATTAAATTCTACAACTATACTATTTTTATATTTTTTCAAAACAGAAATCGAGATATCTTCATGAGTGCCTATGGCCACCGAATCACTTTTGCCCAGTGACACATCTGCAGATCCGATTGGCTGATGAGATTTGGCAATGGCAACGCTGATAAATGCATTGAATCCAAGCGCAAGGAGATTATTGGCCTCTGCAGCTCTTTGGCGAGCGCTTTTGCAGCCGTTTACCACTCCAATGAGCCTTTTCCCATTTTTTTCAGCGGAGACAACGATGCCATAGCCTCCGGCATCTGTTCTTCCAGTTTTGAGCCCGTCGATATGCAGAGAATTTCCCAGCAAAGTGTTTCTGTTTTGCTGGGTAATATCGTTTACAGTAAATGTTTTTTCGGAAAAATAATGATAATACTGGGGAAAATCGCATATGATGCGTTTCGCGATGATGGCTAAATCTGCAAGGCAGGAATAATGGTTTTCCCCCGGTAATCCAGTTGCGTTTGTAAAATTAGTATTTTTCAAACCAAATGCCCTAGCCTTTTCATTCATAAGTTCGGCAAATGCATTTTCACTGCCGGAAATTTTTTCCGCCACGATGACGCAGGCGTCGTTTCCG
>JAITBT010000048.1 GCA_031283445.1 Holosporaceae bacterium
CTGAGGATTATTTCCCCAATTGGATCCCACAAAAGGCCGAAAACAAATGATCACGCACCTTTTGTATATTCCTTCCAGCCATCCATGAAAATCCTGGATTCCGGGAGATGTTTGCGCAACTTTCGGCGCTTTTTCTCATCTTTAGTCGGATTTTTACCTCTGTATCCAATATTGTGGGCATATCTCGGACAAAATGGTTCGTTTTTTATAATAGATTGCACCAGATCGAAGCAATGATCGCAGATGGGATCGTGATTGACGCAGCAAATGGTACGGAGTTCTACTTTTTCCAATTCGGCCAAACACTTGATGGAGACTCATCCCACTCTTTTATCGTGCCATCATAAACCCATGCTAACGACCTATTTTCAAATGATTTTCCTGGTATGCTCTCATATATCATATCCGCCATTTCGGCAAAAAACTTAGCCTCTCCAATAGAACGAGGATCATATATTTCATTGGATTTTTCCCTTATATCCTTGTAGGCTGCCATAGCCAGTGCAGCTGCACAAAACTCCTTATACTTTAGTTTTTTCAATGTAACTTCCTCTTCATTATACATAGTTACAATCCTCTCCGTTATTTCATCATCAAAATCCTGATATCTTCCAGCCACAATCGACAGTAATTCCATACATTTTTCGCTGTCTTCGTTATCTCTTTTCTGAAGAAATGTCTCTGCTAAACCTACGCAATCTTCAATTCTCCCATCCACAAATGTCTCCACAAAAGTACGGGCATGCGGATCGGTAATTTTTACAAAATGTTCATTATAGACTTGATCTATATCTCCCAAACTTCCGCTTTTTTCTTTTCCAATAAAGGCGATTTCATTAATGTGCATCAAATGCGGATTGAGATCCATCTTCATTTTTTCGTATTTTTTCAGATTCAATGAAGTATCTCTCAAAAAGCTATACAATTTCCTGCTACATTCTTGTGAAATTTCGAGTTCTCCGGCTAAAGCTGCATCATGGGCAAGACACAAAAACGCATCGCAGCAAAACTCGGGAAACTGATATTTGGTATTGTCGCGATAAAAAGGCTTATCCTGCACAATATCTATAATTGTCCCGACCCAATAGCCACCTGGAGTCAATGCAAATTTAAACCATTCCAACAATTCCAAAAATTTTTCCTTATTTTCAGTCTTTATGCTGTCATACTTTTCTTTAAAAACTACAATAAAATCCAAAGGTTGATAATTAAAGAAGAGCCCTAGTAACCGCTCCGCAACTTCATCATCTTTTATTTGCTGAAAAAGATGTTCTTTTACTGGCGTCACAAGCTCAGTCTTATAGGAGCAAAATGGTTCGCACCTAAGCATACTATTGCGCCATTCTTGGTTGGTAATTTTAGTGACGTCATCTGACACAGAACAGCCATAGGTGTTAAAGCATGACAAAAGTGCACATAAAGAGGCAACGACAATCTTTTTCATGATAATTCTCCTAAAATCTGGAACGATTCTAGGAGAATTTTGTTAAAGAAGTGTTAACGGATTATGTACTCCTTCCAACCATCCATGAACTCTTTGGAAATAGGTAACAATTCCCGTAACTTTTTCTGATTTTCGCCATCCTTAAACGGTTTATTCTCTTTGTAGCCGATATGGTGTGCATATCTCGGACGAAACGGCTCTTCCCTCACAATAGACTGCACCCAATCGAAGCAGTGATCGCGAATGGGATCGTGATTGAGACAGCAGATGGTGCGGAGATCTTCGTCGTTGTCAACGTTAATGCCTGCCTCCTCGATGACAAGGCGGAAGGGGCACGATATGCAGATCGTAATTTCTATTTTTTCGAAAAAGCTTGGATGAAACAAGCCAAAGGTCAAATGTGTAGAGATCTCTTCTTGTAGCATCACGTTCCAATGCGGACCTATTCCTGTCCAAAGCCAATCTATACCAAAATTCTGAGGCCCATTCCGACCACGCCTGCCTGATTTCTTCGTCTGTGCTTTTACAAAGATCATCATAAATGGCTCGTGCTTTTTCACGAAAAGGCTCCTTTAACTCCGTGTTATAATAAGGCCCCTCCAACTCCGACGGTACGCTAACTTTAAAAATTTTATCTATGTAGTTCTTTGTACCGAAATAGTCCACTTCTTCGCCCTCAAGATATCTATTTGCAATTGTCCTGTATTCAGAAGCTAATCCTCTTTGTTCGGCAATTGCTACAGCTTCTTTGTAATTTCTGGCATCGATAGCTTTCCAAAAATCCGGACATTCCTGATACATTTCTTTCTGAGTAATACGGTAGATTTGCATAAAAAAACCAGTTTCACTAGAGACCAGCTTCCGAAAAGTCAGACATTCTTGGCGCGTTTCCTCCTGAGTAAATGTGGTATCTCTGGGCGGCAATGTTTGTTTTATTTTAAATGCGAGGTCTGACATGGCTTCTCTTATTAAGTTTCCATGAACATGCTCACAACTGTTACATAGTTCTTCCATAATAATACAGCAGCTTGCTCCCAAGAACTTGTATTCGTTGTCGGGAAGTTCTTCTGTCATTGACATGACTTCCATGAACTTCTTGTCCCTAATGGCATTTAACAGTTTAGCGTATTCTTGGCCTTTGGTGTTGGCTTTTGCTAGAAAAACAGAAAATTCCGGAGCGTCTTCCTGAGTATTTCCGTCATTCACCGGATACAACATGCCATGTACTTTCTCGGTTTGGGAGTTATTTATAGGAAGTATCATGCCATATGTATTCGCATACATGAGCACTGCACCGATAAC
>JAITBT010000060.1 GCA_031283445.1 Holosporaceae bacterium
AAAAAAAACCGACGGAGCTGCTCTGATCGAATATGCGCTCATCGCCAGCTTGATCGCCATAGCAGCCATAACAGCAATGGGGTCTTTGGGTAACAAAATTAAGGACAAATTCAGCCATATCGACACGACTCTGAATGGGCCACAACAAGAGTCGGCATGATGGAAGAAACAGCTAACCTGAGCAAAAATAAAGCGGCGAAAAAGCTAAGAATTAGATTCTCTTGACGGATCTAACAGCGGGACACATCCAGAGAGCAGCAAGAATTTCCCCGAGATGAATTGAATCTTTGAGTTTTACATCTACTAGCAAAGAAAAAAAATCAATACCCCTGTGTTCTACTTTCAGGTTTGTTATATTCGCGTTATTGGAACTGATTATATTAGTAATTAGAGAAAAACCTTCTGTTTTGTTTTCTATTACTATCTGCAGCCTGGCGATAAACGAGGGGTCGGTTTCGTCATTTTGATTCCATTTTACTTTTATAAAATCATATTCATTCTTTGCTATACAGCTACAGCTAGTTGTATGAATAACGATGCCAGTTTGTGGAACGAGAACACTTATGACTCTATCTCCTAAGATTGGATGACAACAATCAGCAAAATGCACTGCTACTCCTGGAGTAAGACCAGATAAGTATAAGTAATTTTCATAAACATCTACTTGATTTTCAGATTTTGGAAATATATTTCTAATACGGTTAAGTGAGATAATACCCTTTCCCACGTTAAAATAGAATTTATCTAGTGAACTGCAGGAATTTTTTTGCGGATCTATCAAGTCTTCATTAAAACAAATATTTTTCAACGAGAAAATATATTTACTTAATCTTAATCCTAGCATTGTGAATTCAATTTTTTCTCGTGCTTTTATGATTTTTTTAATGTTGGACTTAGCCTTTCCGGTAACCGCAAAATTCTCCCATATTGCTTGCGGATGCTGATATGGAGAAGTTATCACGTCTATTTGATCTCCATTTTTTAAAGCTGTTCGAAGAGATGCCATCTTGCCGTTAATTTTTGCACCTACACATGTATTCCCGATAATTGTATGAATTCCATATGCAAAATCGATGGCTGTAGCACCGTATGGCAGTATGATTAAATTTCCTCTCGGTGTAAAACAAAAAACTCTATTTTCAAACATTTCCAGTTTGGAATAATTCATTATTTCTTCAGGACTTCCTGCCGTTTGTATAATAGAAATTATGCTTTTAATCCAGACATTATTTCTTGAATTATCCTTTTCCGCAATGACATCGCCATTTTTGTAGGACCAGTGTGCCGCTACACCTTCATCTGCCACTCGATGCATTTCTTCCGTTCTAATTTGAATTTCTATTGCTTGATGGCGCTGGCCAATGACTGACGTATGCAAAGAACGGTAATTATTTAATTTCGGAATGCTTATGTAATCCTTGAATCTTCCTGGCACAACCTGAAAGTGTGTATGTATTATACCTAACGACAAATAACATTGCTGTATAGTGCTTACGACTACTCTGAAAGCTATAATATCATTTATTTGCTCAAAAGATATGTTGCGCTTTTGCATTTTCTTCCAGATGGAGTAAATTTTTTTCTCGCGACCACTTATGCTGGCATTAATTCCCGCATCTTTAAAAACTTTTTCCAACTCGGATTTGGTATCAAAGACGAAATCACTATCTTTATTTCTGATCTTCTCTAGCTTCAGCGCGATTGCGCTATATTCTTCGGGATGAAGGTTGTAAAAAGCTAGATCTTCTATTTCATCCTTTATGATATTCATTCCTATGCATTCTGCGAGAGGAGCATAGATTTCTAAAGTCTCTAGTGCAATTTTCTTTCTTTTTGCTATGGAAACTATATGGTTTATAGTGCGCATATTATTTAGTCTATCAACGAGTTTTACTACAAGTATCCGAATGTCGTGCGATGTGGCAAAGATAAATTTTTGAAAATTTTCTGCTGGATGTATTTCGGTTGCCATATAGCTGATTTTCGATAATTTCGTAACACCTTCTACCAAAAGTGCTACTTCTGCACCGAAAATCTCCTCCAACTCCTCGAAACTGACTTTCGTGTCTTCTAAAATATCGTGCAGTAGACCGGTAACAACTGTGGCAACATCCAACTTTAACTCCGCTAAAAAGCGGGCTACTTCTAGCGGATGATAAAAATATGGTGCACCGGAAGCTCTTTTCTGAACGCCATGAGCTTCCATAGCAAATATATAAGCCTTTCTTAGTAAATTCGCATTGGCTTTAGGGTTATACCCTTTGACCAAGTTTATCAATTCTGATGACGTCAGCAAAGATCACCTACAAACATCAATTCATTCCAATATATACTTATTTACACCAGCTTGGTAAACCATTTTAATTGCTTATATCGCCAGTAAATTACAACCGAATTTACAACTCCGATGGCTACCAACAGCACGTATGTAATCCTAACAGTTGTCAAATGCCCCGTGAAATATAAGACCGCCGTCGGGGCAACTCCTCCCAACCATAGTGTAGTTAGCTCTAGACATACGGGAAATCTTGTATCTCCTCCGGAATTTAATACACCACCCACTAAATAAAATATGCTATCCGTAAGTACTATCAACCACATGCTTATAAAAATAAACCTAAATTCCGAGTATAAATGAATTATTCCATCTACGTCTTTTAAGAACCAGAGCATAATTTCCTGACAAAAGATCAGAGGGATGGAAAAAATAATGCATATAACGAGATTAATATTTAAGAATAATTTGAGCATTTTTTTTATGGCCGGCAGATTATTTTCTCCTATAAGGTTAGCACTTATGGCGGCAATTGCTCGGCTGCTACCATCCGCAAAAAATATAAAAATAACCCATACGTTCACAGCAAATACCTCAACGGTTGCCAAATCTTTAGAGGCATAATTAAAAAATGATAAGATAACGAACCAGGCCAACATAGACAGCACTTTTCCGCAGGATAATGGTAATCCTATTTTTAGGCAGTTAAAAAATAGCTCTTTTCTGAATTTATAATCGAAGGTATTGTAGAATTTTTTGTTATTTTCTTTTAAAAATATGCAAAGTAAGATAAGAGTGTGGACCATTTCACTGATGGCCGTTGCCCAGCCTGCTCCGACGATTCCCAGCGGTGCAAAAAATTCTTTGATACCAAAAATCAGATAAATATTCAGTAGAAAATTTAATATATTGACCATAAGAACTGCACCTATTACGGTGAAGCTTTCTCCTCGTCCGATGAAAAAAGAGCTCAATGCTGCGGAAATTGCCTGAAATCCAGCAAATGCCAATAGAATTCGTAGATACTGAATTCCTTCATCCCTAAAATATTCTGGAAATATACTAAAATACTGGCAAATGGTTGCCATTGGCAGAAATAGCAAGAAAGACAGGAGTCCGAGATGTATCATTTGCCATGGAGCCCATCCGGTTTTCTTGTACTCGCCAAGGCCATTATATTGCCCAACAAAAATTGCAGCAATTTGAGCGACGCTGATGGCTATATAACTTATCATGGCTACAAAGTTTCCCGCCAAAGCCGCCGCATTCATTGAATCAACAGAGTAATGAACAAGCACTATCCGATCCACATTGAACATAAGGCTCATGGATAATGATGTAAGCACCATTGGAAGAGTAAATTTTAAGACTTCTTTAATATTGTACTTACATTTCTGCATGACTTATTCTAAAAAATTACCTATTCTAGATCGATAAGTTATTACATAAGTCAGACGGTTGCAAATATGAAGATAGGAATAATTGGTATTACCGGTAGAATGGGAAGCGTTTTATCAAAAATTATCCCAAATGCCGAAAAGAATGGTGGTAGCTCGAGCAAAACTTCTCGGGAAGAGTTGGTAGAAATAATTAGTAACAGTGATGTTTTGATAGATTTTTCGGTTCCATCTAGCCTTCTTGAAGCCGTAACCGTAGCCGCAAAGTATAAAGTGCCGGTCATTTCAGGAACAACTGGCCTTTCGGAAAATGATTTTAAACAAATTAGAGAATTTTCCTATATAATTCCGATACTACATGCTAATAACTTCAGCTTAGGTATTCATCTGATGGCTGTTTTGATAAAAAAATGTGCTGATGTTCTGACGGATTTTGATTTTAGTATCATTGATAAACATCATAATCGCAAAAAAGATTCACCTTCCGGGACCGCATTATTTCTGGCAAAACAAACAACCCAAAAGGCACAAATCGTTTCGTTGCGGGAAGGAAATATTTTTGGGCAGCACATCTGTGATTTTGCTGGAGAAAATGAGATCTTGTCCATTTCTCACGAAGCCTTTAACCTCGAAGTTTTTGCATCCGGTGCACTAAAATGTGCATACTGGATTGTGAAAAAAAATCCAAATCTCTATACCATAGCAGATTATTTAAAATAACTCTTTGATTATGAGATGGCTATATATGGTGAAATAATTGGCGGAGCAAAATGAAAATTTTAATGGTTTTTTAAATATAAATAAAATATATTATAAGAATGCAATTCCTATGCGATTGATATGAAAATTTTAGGTTGTTTTTGCCTTATTTTATGTATTTTCGATATCTTTGCGGAAGACGCGGATAAGAACACTGGTTCAGGGCCTACTATTTTTAGCGACATAAGTGAATCTGCTCGAGAGGAAGCTGTCTCATTTGACGGTATTCACGGCCTGCTAGGTCTATGTTTGACCCCCAATGAATTTGAAGCATCGTACGGTAGAAGAGACAATTTTACTCGAAATAACATGAATTTGCTTTCTATATGTTGTGGTATAGAGTATGCAAAGGCCTTACGTAATGGCCTTTTAATAGCTATCAATGCGGATCTCAATCTATCCGGAAAAGGTAAAAAAGAAGGAACTTGGGGTGATTTAAATAAAGAGTATGAATCTCAACGGGGCCAGCTTTATCCCGGAAAAAAAACTGGAAAACTAGAGAAGGATTCCTTGTCTCCGTCTGTTAATATGAAACTCGGCTATCAACTGCCTAAATATAATTCCATGGCATACTTGATACTTGGGCTTAAAAAAACGAGTGGCAGTTATAAATATATACGGAATGGAGGAATATCGGACGTAAGTTTTAACGCGTATCAGCCTTCCGTAGGGTTGGGTTGGGAAAAGAAGATCAATCCTGAATTTGGTGCCTCTGTGGAAGCTATTGTCGTCTTTAAAAAAGGATTTGAAGAGCAATTTGATAACTCTGTGCATCATGTGAAAGCTGCTGCTAAAACCGTGAGATTAGTTGCCATCCTCCGGTGTGCTTCCAACGATTAAGCTTCTTTTTTCTTAAAACATGATTGGTGCGCTCGTGGGGATTCGAACCCCAGACCTTCTCCTCCGGAGGGAGACGCTCTATCCAGCTGAGCTACGAACGCGGAAATTTACTAGTGCGAGATCGTCAAGAGTATCAATGCTGAGTGGCGGGTCTACATCCACAACTCTAACACCTATTATCATATTATTTTCCAAAGCGCGTAATTGTTCAAGTTTTTCTGATTTTTCCAATACTCCTTGGGGTAAGTTTACGAATTTTCGCAATTTATCCGCCCGAAAGCAATATATTCCTACATGATGAAAGAACGGACCGCCGAATGGGATAGCTGACCGACTAAAATATAATGCTTTACCATGATCTTTCGTAGTAAACGCGATAACCGGTTTTACCACACTTTCTTGAAGATAAGAATCATCTCTTATTGGAGTAGCTAGCGTAGAGATATCATAATCAGAATTTCTAGCGACTTTATTAGCTATCCGAATAAGATCTGGATCTATAAATGGTAAGTCTCCTTGTAGATTTATAATAAATTTATATTTTCTTTCGGAATCGTATTTAGTCCAGGCCGAAAATACCCTATCGGTTCCGGAAGGTAGATTTGGATCCGTTAGAATTGCTTTTCCTCCTGCTGCACGTATTACGTTCGCAATATCTTCACCGTCACTGGCTACAATAACATCCCCTGCTGCCGCTGCTACCGCGCTTTCGAAGGTTCGAACTATAAGTGGTTTTCCATTAACGTCCGCCAACATCTTGCCCGGCAATCGGGAAGATGCCATCCGGGCAGGTATGACTATCAAAGTATCGTTCAGCATATCTTTCCCACAAAACTATTCATTGGTACGGTCGAGAAGACTTGAACTTCCACGGAGTCTCCTCCATAGCGACCTCAACGCTACGCGTCTACCTGTTCCGCCACGACCGCAATGCCTTCTTGAATAGCAGATGATATGGAAACTATCAACCTAAAAATGAAAAGACAATCCCGAGTATTGGCAAGGTAGGGGGTTGAGAACGATAGTTTAATTTGTATAAATATGGGAAAAATTATAATACCTAAAGAAGAGGCGCCAAAATTTCAGCAGGTATTATATACCCAAAAATGATATTTGATTGCCTTTACGATTGCTATTATCTTCCATTAGTCTATCCATCATGATTATCCTCTCGACACTGTTCATCGCCTCGATTTCTGAGTTTCCGCTTAAATTAACGAATTTCAGATTTTCTAGACCGTTTGTTTGTTTGGCGAGTGCCATCACATCGTCAGGGTTAATACCGGTCCGTGAAAAATCTATCGCCCGTATTTCAGGCATCGTGGCAATGGGTAGGTTTTTGATGCCATCTTTTATTTCGTTTCCTCGGAGACATAAAACTTTAAGATTAGAGCCTTCAAATGACTTACAGAATTCTGTGACACTTTCCGCTGTTAATTTGCAATTATTGGCAATTAAAATGCCAGGATGGCATGCTTTAAAACTTTTTGCAAAAATTTCTGCTGCTTCCTTGTCAATAGCATTTCCGGAAATATCCAATGTTTTTAGATCCTTCAGATTTTCAATGGCCTCAGCTATGGAATGCATTACTTCTACCGGAAAATTCATGTCGGAAATATTTAACATTTGTAGCCGTGATAGCTTTTTGAGCGACCTCTGAAAACCTTCTCCTAACGCCAGTATCTTTGCTGGATCACGATTTACCAAAGAGAAGAATATCTTCAAACTTTCCAGCTTTCCACAATCTCCCAAAAATTCTGCAGTTCCCTCGAGACTATCTTCGGGTAATGCCTCGGCTGCTAACTCTAGTTTTTCTAACTTATTGATTTTAGAGATCGCGGTCGTAACGTTCTGCCAAGCGTCAGCGGTAATATTTCCACATCCCACCGATACTTCTAGCAATGTTTCTGCCGATTGGGATATTACTTCGGCTAAGTTATCTCCTCCTTCATCTGTGATTTCTGCACAGGTATTATAGCCAAAATATTTTAAGCGGTGTCTGCGTAAAGAGTGCAATACTCTAGAGGCTCCTTCTCCCGATAGATCTGACAAAACTATATTTACGAAACTTATTGCCAGGCATTTTTCCAAAAAGTATGCCAATAATTCGTGATTTTCTTTTCCTATAGAGCAACGACGTAATACAAATCCTTTCAGATGCAAAGGAACAGATTTTATCAGGCTTTCCAATATTTCTGTGGTAAGCTTCACACCGTTGAATTCGATGCTAATTAATTTTTGGTATTGTTTAGAAAAATTTAGGCTCGAAAAGGAAAAATTGTCCGGTAATTTTTCTATAGAATATTTATTATGGATGCTCAATAATATTACTTTACCTTTTTTAATGCGAATACCAACGACATCTTTGGGGTTTATTTCGGTTTCAGATTTAGTAAAAGGATAATTGTTTTCTTCTTCCTCAGCAGATACGTCTGAATCAGTTTGTGAAACTGCTGATAATTCTGTAGCCGTAGCAAGAAATATTAGCCCAATTATTAGTGAGTTTATTAAATTTTTGTGTACATACATTCCTAAACCTCGACAGCCACTACTTTTAGCTTTGATCACAACATAAAAAAGTAAATAAGGCCTGAAAATTTTCGTTTTCTTCTTTTTTTATATATAATCGATCCTATTGTTTGAGGCACATTATGAAAATTATCGATGAGATAAGAGATTTTCTCTGTCTAAATGATGAAAGAAATGAAACTGTTCATGTTCTGGCTTCCGAAATTCTAAGAGATTATGATATTCGTGGAGTTTTTGGTAAGAACCTGTTTGCCGACGATGCATACGATATTGGAAGAGCATTTGGAACTATAGTGGCTCGAAAAAATTTAAAGAAAATGTGCGTTGGGTGCGATTGTAGAAAATCTTCTGATATCTTGGCTCAAAACCTTATAAAAGGCTTAACAAGCTCCGGTGCCGAAGTAATATCATTGGGTTTATGTCACACTCCATTGATGTATTACTGCGTACATAAACTTAATCTCGATGCAGGTATTATGGTGACCGGGTCTCATAATCCTCCCGAGTATAACGGATTTAAATTTATGCTGGAAAATGGACCATTTTATGGTTCAGCAATAAAGTCTCTGGGAGAAATGATAATGCACCGAGACTTTATAGAAAAAAATGGTAGAGAAATCATTCTAAACAAAATATTCTCCAACTACGTGAGTGATATTTTGAGTGGATTTAATTTCTCGGATGATATTAAAATTGCCTGGGATATAGGAAATGGGACGACCAGCAATGTTATTAAAGCGATAACTTCGCTTATTCCGGGAAAGCATCATTTTTTATTTGAAGAAATGGATGGGAATTTTCCCAACCGAATGCCGGATCCCACTGTAGCAAAAAATATAAAATATTTGTCGAAATTTGTATCTTATAACAATTTTGATATGGGATTTGCGTTCGATAGCGATGGAGACAGGCTAGCTGTTGTAGACTCCTGTGGACGCTTGCTTTTTAGCGACCAGGTTTTAGAAGTTTTAGCAGTTGATTTTCTAAAAAATAATCCTGGAGCTCAGGTTATTGCAGATATAAAATCGTGTAATCATCTGTTTGACACTATAAAAAAATGTGACGGCATAGGAATTATGGAAAGATCCGGCCATTCTTTTATGAAAATGAGGATGAAAACGAGCGGTGCTCTTCTGGCAGGAGAAATGAGTGGTCATTTTTTCTTCAAAGATCGATGGTTGGGATTTGATGATGGAATCTATGCAGCTTTGAGATGTTTAGAAATTGTTTGTAAAGATAAAAATGCATTTAATGATCTGGAACGCGGATATATTACTCCAGAAATTCGCATTACTTGCGAGGAGAGTAAAAAATTCAATATTATTAACTCAGTAAAATATCGATTAAAGCAGGAAGGTGCAGATTTGATTGAAATCGATGGCGTTAGAGTTATTAGTAACCACGGTTGGTGGATATTACGAGCTTCTAATACCCAAAATGCATTATCTTTGAGAATTGAAGCAAATTCCGTTCAGGATATGAAAGAATTGAAAAAAAAGATACAGCGTTGTCTCGGTAGTTATGTTAAAAATATAGCTAAGATTCTCGAAGATGAAGGCGTATGAATAAAGAATTTATCGAATTCTTAAAAAGTCAAATTTCCATTGTCGATGTTGTTTCTAGTAGAATTTCCCTTCGCAGATCAGGGCGAGATTGGTTTGGGCTATGTCCTTTTCATAAGGAAAAAACTAGTTCCCTAAAGGTTGATCCAAATAAAGGATTTTTCCATTGCTTCGGTTGTGGTGTGCACGGTGATGCTATAAGTTTTGTGCAGGATTTCGATAGAATAAGTTTCGTAGAGGCAGTTGAACATCTTGCTCACCAATACGGGATTCCTCTTCCTCTACGGGAGAATGTTTTTGTGGATCCTCACAAACCTGTATATGACGCAATAACCCAGATGAAGAATTGGTTCGCTAGGCAGTTAAATGAACCAGCGGGAAAGGATGCTTTGAAATATCTAGAATCCAGAAAAATCTCGCGCGAATCCATAGAGAAATTTCAATTGGGATTTGCTCCGGATAATCAAGAATTGTTTCGGCATCTTAGGCAACAAGGTTTTTCCTTTGATGTTTTGTTAAAAACTGGAGTTTTCAGTCGATCGAAATACCAAGAAGACATGATAAATAGATACCATGGTCGTCTAATATTTCCAATTTCGGATAGTTTTGGTAAATGCGTTGGATTTGGTGGACGAATCATTCGGGAAGAAAATGCTGCGAAGTATATTAATTCACCAGAAACTGAGATTTTCGTTAAAAGTAATCACTTATATGGATATTTTCTAGCTAAACGTGGGAAAACGCGAGAAGTAATACTTACCGAGGGATATATCGACGTTATTTCCATGCATCAGGCGGGATTTGATGGAGCTGTGGCACCTCTGGGCACATCCATCAGCGAACACCAGATAAATCTATGCTGGAATATTTGCGCTAATCCGATTATCTCGCTGGATGGAGACAGCGCTGGAATTAAAGCATCCTATAGGTGGATAGACAAAATATTATTGCTAATTACAGCTGGTAAATCTTTCAAATTTGCTAGACTACCACAGGGATTGGATCCGGATCAGTTAATTGCTGGTAATCAGTCCGATGTTGTAAGAGCGGCTATCACTGATGCCGTCCCGCTGTCGGAATGGATCTGGGATGGAGCTTTTCTACTTTATCCTTCAGAAACTCCTGAACAAAAAGCTGCTCTAATGAAAATGCTAATGAGCAAAGTCGAGACTATTCGAGACGTTTCTGTAAAAAAATTATACATACAATCTTTAAAGGAGAGGGAGCGAAGCCTGTATCGCCGAAAGTTTAAGGCTCCAATTAAACAGGAAAATATTCATCCTGTGATTTCTATTCATGAAAAAATAGAAAAAATATTTATTGTTACTATTTTAAATCATCCTTATATTCTTGAGAGTATCATGGAGAACTTTATAGAACTGGAATTTAGTAATTTTCGTATGCGAGAGCTAAAGAAGCATATATTAGATTGCTATAATCATAATCGCAGCAAAATGGAGGAATATATCGCCGCCATCGCGTTGCTGAAAAATGAGTTGGCAGTGGATATTAAAGATGTGGAGTTATATGCCAAATTTTCTTGCGAAAGCGTTTCCGATGAAGAAGCGACGACGAGCTTGTCTAAATTAATGGATAGATATTGTTCAGAACCCATCGTCTATGCCGATTTACAAGAAGCAACTTCTAGTTTAAAATCTTCTTTTTCGAAAGATAATTGGCAGAGGCTAAAGGCCCTAAAGCAGGAGATTATTGCGAATCGCACCAATAAGTAAGGAATGCAAATGGATTCGGATTTTATTTCAAAATTTTCTGAAAATTCAGAAGAAAAGCTACCCGGTGAAAAAAATGGTGAGGATTATGAACGAGAATTAAAAAGATTGCTGATAATTGGGAAAGAGCGAGGATACATCACTTTCGACGATTTAAATGATGCATTGCCTAGGGAAAAATTTTCTACGGAAGAAATAGATATTGCTATTTCTGGTATTGCGGATATGGGGATTCAGCTAATTGAGGCTGAAGACGCCGAGGCTCTTTCTTTGATTAATAATGTCGCCCCACCGGATGCAATTCCTGAATCCGGTGATGACCTCCTCCGTACGGATGATCCCGTCCGTCTGTATCTTCGAGAGATGGGAAATGTGGAACTCTTATCGCGAGATGGCGAAGTTGAGCTTGCCAAAAGAATAGAGCAAGGATACCTCGATGTACTTCGCGGTTTATGCGAAAGTCCTAAAACCTTCGAGTGGCTCTATCAATGGAAATGTGATCTCCAGGATCGAAAAGTCCTGCTGCGGGATATTATTCAATTGGACATGGGAGCATCTGATAAAGAATTTGAAAATGAAGAAAGTCTTATTAATGAAGATGATGATACTTCCGATTCTGATGAAGAACCGTCAGAAAATCCTATGGAAGTTAGTACAGATGAAGAAAATGCTCTTTCGGAAACTATTGGTTTATTGGATAGAGCTCTGGATTTGCATAAGCAAACAATGCAACGAAAAAGAGATGATAATTCTGCCTTAAAAGAAGAATTAGTTTCCATAATTAAGGATTTGAATATCAATCAAAAAAATGTAATTTTTTTGTGTGAAGAATTGTATGTGCTTAATCGTAAGCTCATTAAAAGTGAAACTTCTCTACTAAAATTTGCTCAAGATAGTAATATTCCTCGTGATGAATTTCTAAAAAGATATTATAAAAATGAGATTCATGAATCTTGGCGGTCGTATTCGTCCAGAACACCTGTCTGGGGAAATTTTTTCGCTATTCATGGAGATAGCATTAAAAATCATCAAGAATTAGTGATTGCAATAGAAAAAGAAGTGCAATTGTCCATAAATTCATTTAAAAAAATAGTATCTTATATTCAAAAAGGGGAACGTGAAACCGGTCGCGCCAAGAAAGAAATGATCGAAGCTAATCTGCGGCTGGTTATCTCGATCGCCAAAAAATATACCAATCGTGGGCTTCAATTTTTGGATCTTATCCAGGAAGGAAACATTGGTTTAATGAAAGCAGTGGATAAATTCGAGTATAAGAGAGGATATAAATTCTCCACCTATGCGACTTGGTGGATCCGACAGGCAATAACTCGTTCCATAGCAGATCAGGCACGTACTATTCGAATACCTGTCCATATGATCGAAACTATAAACAAGATAGTGCGATCCTCCCGGCATCTTTTGAATGAGATAGGGCGGGAACCAACGCCGGAGGAGCTATCGGAACGTCTACATATGCCAGTTGATAAAGTTCGTAAAGTTCTCAAGATTGCTAAAGAGCCTATTAGTCTTGAATCTCCTATCGGTGATGAAGAGGATTCGCATTTAGGGGATTTTATCGAGGATAAAAGTGTTGCCTTGCCGGTAGACTCGGCTGTTAACTCTAATTTACGCGAGACCACGACACTCGTATTGGCCAGCTTGACACCTCGAGAAGAGAGAGTGCTCCGCATGCGCTTTGGAATAGGAATGAATACGGACCATACTCTGGAGGAAGTCGGTCAACAATTTTCCGTAACTAGAGAACGTATACGCCAGATCGAAGCGAAAGCACTGCGCAAATTAAAACATCCCAGCAGGTCTAGAAAACTCAAGAGCTTCCTCGAGAATTAATTATATTGTAAGCAGAAGCTGTTGTAGGACGGACCCCCAGATTGCTTAGGGCTCACAGTATCTAGGATGTGCGCTGAGGACTATGCAAGAAACGGTAGCTGACGCCTTTGGGAAGGAACCAAGGAGTCCAATTGGATTCGTCCTTGCACGCATGCTCCAGGGTTACTCTGACTTCCTGAAAATTGAACACAGCGAGGGCTGACTCCCGGAATGTGTGCAGACTCGACCAAGAATCAAAACCAACACCACCTAGCGTATCGCAACCTCGCATAACTACGGAGAGAGACACAGAAACTGCTCGAATACTGAACACCATCGAGGAAATTCTTCGGATCCTTTGTGCCAAACATCAACTCCTCAGAAGAAGTGAGATCTTACACGATCGCGGACGGTGAGTAACAGTGGAACTCAGTAATCAGATCTGGTCTGAAAATAGAAAGCTCCTGAATTTAATATTTTTGAAATATTATCGTAGTAAAATCTGACACAAGTTCCTAATGAGCCGACGAGATATAACAGACCTTCTTAGCAACGCTAGGTCCTTAAATGGCGGTAATGGGCAACGTGCTTGACAGGATACAAAATTATGAAAAAAAGGCAAGTTTGTTGTAATGCTATATGGATAGTTATTTTATTTTTGCCAAGTTGTTGTATAAAATCTCATCAAGAGATTTGTACCACTGCGCAAATTCATATGAAGAAACTGCAGCGGCATTTCAGCAGTGGAAGGGTAGGGGATATATCTACTTTGATTAACGAAACCAGAATCATCTCAGCGCAATTAAAGAATGCCGGCATGACCGATCAAGCCAGAAAATTCGACTCCTATATCGATGTGCTGATGTTTGGAAACAGAACCATAGATGAATCCCTTAATGACGTCATAACTTTGGCAAAACAAAAAGACAACCATATCTGTACCCCTCTACAGCGCATAAAATCAAAAATTCTAAACTGGTTCTAGAGAGGATGCTTTTGCGTTCTGAGGTGTTTGTAGTCATCCTAGCTTTTCTTTCTTCTCCATTAACTTCTTTCAGTCTTTTTTCATGGTTTGTACTCCTTTCTATTCGTATGTTTTTTTAATATTGTGTAATCGCTCATAAATGAGTATAATGTTCAATAGGATTGAATAATATATGATAATGGAAGATATTTTATCACAGATAGATTTAACTAATATATTTAAAGTAACTAGAGGAACGATATATCTCTGGGTTAAAACTAAATCTGATTTTCCTAAACCATTTAAAGCGGGGCGTAGATTGCTTTGGAAGCGTTCTGAGATAGAATCATACCTAGAAAGCAGTCGCCAAGAGGGAAGGAGATAGGGATTGGAAGGATTACTAAAACCGAGTTCGGATTTTGTATTCAAGAATTTGTTTGGGGTGGAGAAACATAAGAGGGCATTAATGTGTCTTTTAAACGCGATT
>JAITBT010000044.1 GCA_031283445.1 Holosporaceae bacterium
TCTTGCTGCGACATTCCACTTGACTTGAGAGTCTGAATCTGCAACCTTTGATCCCAGGTCACGTGAAGATACGTAATCATATTTAACCTCTTTTTCTATTAAAATCAAATCGAGGTTAATTTAAATCATTAACGTGACTTTTTCATTATCTGCATCGCAACTATTTCGTCTTTTCCTGTTGCCCATATGCAAAAAAACTCAAAAATCAGGCCGCAAAATTATGCACTTCGCGCTTGAATGGGCCAAGTTGAGTAGGTCACTGTTTCTGAATAACATAAAGACATGCACACACCTATCTAGACTTAACCAGAGATTAGAACGATCTTTTCAGAGTCATTTGAAAGAGACTAAAGTTATTGAAGTATAGATCTATCTGATGCATTAACCCACTTGAATGGACTGTCATCTCCTCTAAAGTGCGTATCTAAAATAAATATATCTCCCCCTCTTACTTTTAGGCAAAACACACCTATAGGAGAGGCTGATGTAAGATATATAGGTTTTGTTGTGACCTGTAAAAAGGAATTATCTCCCAGTACATCTAGGTCAGCATCATCTTTTGCATACAGAAACGGATGATCCAATTGAATCGGAAACTCAGGAGCCATTTCCCAAGTACTCCTTTTGGGCAACCTTTTTCCAGCGAATGGAGCACTACTGACGACAAAAATACGATCATTCGGATTGGCAGCGAAATATCCTAAAAATCTTTGCGAATTCTCACTATTGGATCCATGATGCGGTAAAAATACAGTACGTACTCCTTTGTAGAAACTTTCTCTACGCTGTAATAACAGAAGATACTCATTAAAGATTATATTTTTTATAGCATTTATATTATCAAACCCACAAATACGCCAAAAAGTGTCATATTTCCCTGGGATGCAATCTATTACTTTGCGAAGAAAATCAACTCTATCATTTGCTAAAAAATGAACATTTTCTAAGAATTCTTGTATGATGATTGCATTCAAAATAGGACGCACATCCTCATGTGCTCGATAAGCATCTAATACAGATTCTATATCCCGCTTTGTTAAACTTTCTTTTCCAAGATGGGTGCAAAATAACTGCTTTAATTCTTGATCTTTCTTTATAAAAGATATCAACAATGGCCTAATTCGAGAAAGAAAAAAATTGTCATCCTCAATTAATAACCCACTAATAACGCCCATAAACAACTGATTTAGTGGCGTATTATAAATAGCAATATCTTGTTCACTAGTAGATCTTACTCCTAGATTATTTAATGAATATTCCAAATTCGGCAAAATTTTTGATGCATATCCTAAAATCAAATCATCCACAGGAACAACTCTACCGGTTTTTTCAGCCAGTTCATATAAATGCCAGTATGCGCCACTTCCCAATTGAGCAAAAGCTGTAAACAGACCATCGCTATCCTCTGCCTGCACCAAGTCGACAGAACATTCGTCCATAAAATCTTTTTCTGCGTCTGAAAAAAAAACCGGATTAGTTAACGCAAGTAGTCTATAGAGTTGTAACAAATTATGTGAATTCCCCTGCAATCTGTCTAATGAATCGCTTTCAGCATCGCCAGTAAATAATATTTTGTTTTCTTCATTCTCCCAAACCAAAATAGGCTGACTTAATTTATTCCCTCCGGAAGTCGGTTTAATTACAGGCAAGATTTGAAAAAACACTTCGTCGAAAAGTAATGTAGGATCATTTCTATAACTTTCCATGTATACCGGAGATCCTCCTTTAGAACTAACATTTCCAACAAAATTAGAACATTTTCCATTTTCCCAATCTGCATCCGTCCCTCCTAAGTAGAATGGTACTTTGCCGCCTTCTTTATTGGATGCTGATTTTTCCACGAGCCTCTCTAGTACACCACGTACAGGTCCCTCTATAAACGCATTGTAATGATCAGTATGAGGATGCGTTACAAAAACCGCATCCAAAATAGCATTTTCGGCTTCAAAAAGTGGAATCATTTTGTTTTCATATAAGGGAAAACCAGGTTTTCCTGCTCCCCAGCCTGCATCAACAATGGCTAAATGGCGATTAACGACTCCATCATGATTAACATCTTTAGCCAAAACGATAAAATTTGCCTGCCCCACGTCAAAAGCAAAGATATGTAGACCTTCATTTATCCCGAACGCACATAAAGTCTGATCTTTAGATGCAGGATCTGATACCATCCTTATAATCTGCTCTCTCGGATCCCTTACAAGCAAACTCTCACGCGGGCGATGCATGGAATAAGATGAGAAAGTGGCAAATAAACAAGAAACAACAAGTATCCATTTTTTGAGTTTCATAGATTCTACACCCTTTCTCTCCTTATATATTTGTATTTGCGATTAGAGCATAGTGATATGCTTTAGTTGTCTCGGTTATTAGAGAACTTGTTAGCTGCGAGTTTTCTAAGGACAGAGAGCGCCGATTTTCTCCAAGAGCTATTTATTAGACCCGTCGCAAAAGCCTCCGGAACTCCTCAGTCTCATGCACAAAAAAGCCTTACGCAACAGCAGATCTATTGTATAACTTATTCATATCTTGTGTTTACCGCGTTTATAGTGTACAAAAAGCTCCACATAAGTGTGGTTAAACAAATTGAATTCGTCATCTTCTTCATATCAAAATATGTCGTTACCAAGGCACCTTTTACTTCTGGTCTAGAAACAATTAGCTCCTTTATTCTGTATTGTTCCAACAAACGCAGTTCGCTCTCTTTAGAAGAATCCCCTAACGCAGCACAAATGAGCCCAGCTTTTTGTAACGCGATATCTTCAATAGGAACTTCTGGATTAAAAATTTTCACTAACAACTGCCCTGCGAGATTTGTCCTAAAAGCGACATCGTCCCTAAATGACTCAGCCTCCTTATAAGAACCGAACGCAACGGCATCTAACAAAGATACAAAATTTTTGTCGAAAGCAGCAGAAAGATTAAACCGATCTACATGCGCTTTTACAGCAGCTTTAAGACGAGCCAATTTTTGTGGCGATCCAACTGGTGGAGGTGATAACGGAGAGGACCCCCTCATACACTCAACATACGGAATGTGAACAATCCCACATATAACACTTACATATAACATTTTCTTCATAGCACCACCTTCAATTACATCCACTGTTAAGTATACATGCTGTAATAATACACTTCAACTATTTTACTGATTGTAACCGTTAATTTTTAAAAATCGGTTAATTATTTTAAATTTTCATCAAATTATTTTATTGAAGAACCACGTCTCCTGCTCCTGCCACACCAGCGAGAATCTGCAGTTAGTGATATCCTGAACCGACAAATGCCTCGGGACATAGCCTTCGGTGATGGCTTTTTTTATTTTTGAGCTCAGGTTATTGAGAGAGATGAGCGAGCGCAGGTATCGCTGTGAGATTTTGTGTTGCATGCAGAATTGCGCGTAGGAGATTCCGGAGGCGTTTGTCAGTTGGTCTTCAAGAATACGAGCTCTGGCGAGCAACTTCATGAGATGAGTTCTTGCAAAGTAGTCGTCCGGTTTGATGATGTTTGGTCTGCGGCCGACTCTTGTGTCTATTTTTAGCGGAATGAAGACTTCCTTCGTCAAACGCCAACGTGACGTTGAATCCGTTGCTTTTGTATCGTTTCGCTGCAAATTTTGTGCAGCAATTGCCTTCGACATAAATGTCTCCGATGTCGGCAAACCCAAGCAATTTTTTCGTGTATTAGTTTTCATGCCGAAAGCTCCACAAACAAATTATCGAAACCATCCAAATTTAAATGCAGCTTAATGCCGTTTTCTTTTATCTCGACGGAATCGACGAGCATTCGGACGATTTTCTCCTGTTCTGCCTGGTAGAGATAATTCCAGGCTTCGTTCAGGTTTTTCAGAGCCGTCATAAGATCTTCTTTTCTCAGATCATTGCGCTG
>JAITBT010000020.1 GCA_031283445.1 Holosporaceae bacterium
TAGAAATCTTGATGCGCCATTGGCAATAGTTTTACATCCGAATCCACTACAGGGTGGCACGATGAATAATCGAGTCACTGTTGCATTATATAATGCATTTGTAGAGAACGGATTTTCGAGATAGATAGCAGATTTTTCAAAGTATAGATGATTTTTGCTCTAGGTTCGGAAAGTAATTTCCATCAAATGATGCGCCGTATCCAGCATACGATTAGAAAAACCCCATTCATTATCATACCAGGCACTGATGTGTCCAAGAGTACCATCAACAACTTTTACCAAAGACAGATCAACAATGGCACTGCTCGGCGAGTGATTTAGATCGATGGACACGAGGGGATCGTTGGTGTAGGTAAAAATTTTTTCCGAAACAGTACTGGAATATTTAATAATCATCTGACAAATATCATTTGCAACAATTTTTTGAGTAGTTGAGAATGTAAAATTTATAAGAGAAACGTTAGGCGTTGGCACTCTAAGAGCGAATCCGGATAATTTTCCAAGGAGTTCAGGGAAAATTTTTTCTATTGCTTTAGTTACCCCAGTTGACGTAGGAATTATGCTAGAAGCTGCAGCTCTAGAACGCCTTAAATCTTTATGATTTGTATCGATCAGGCGTTGATCTCCCGTATAAGAATGTACAGTAGTGGCAAATCCGTTTAATATTTTGACCTCTTTATAAATAGCATTTATGACATGAGCAAGGCAATTTGTTGTACACGATGCATTTGAAACAATTTGTTCTTCATTCAGAAGGGAGTCGTGATTAACTCCATAGATAACAGTTCGATCAGCATCATCAAGAGGATGCGAAACCAGCACTTTTCTCGCTCCCGCTTCTATATGTAGATTGCACAGTTCTTTTGTTTTAAACGCTCCGGTGCACTCTAGCACCAGATCCACATTCAATTCTTTCCAGGGCAATTTGTTTGGAAGGTTTTCTGAGATGTATATTATTCTTTTTCCGTTCAGAACGAACTCGCTTGAAGATATTTTTTGAATATTACCATCGAAACGGCCATGAACGGAATCGTATTTTAAAAGATGTATGGATACATCAATATCCTGCAAATCATTGATGGCGATGATATCAAAATTATATTTTTTCGCAGAAGCTTCAAAAGCCCGCAACGACAACCGACCTATTCTGCCGAAACCATTAATAGCTACTCTTCTCTTTTCCATTCTATAACTTTTTCAAAATCTCATTGCATATATTTTGCGATGTTAATCCAAAAAGCTTATAATTTTCTGAACCGGAACAAGATTTTCCAAAATTATTCACACCAAAAAATAATCCTTGTTCTATATATTTCTCCCACCCAAATCCATTGGAAGCTTCGATTCCGACCATTAATGACTTCCCGAGAATCTTATCTTTAAACTCTTTCGGTTGCTCATCAAATAATTTCCAGCATGGAGCACTAACTAAATTTGTTGAAACATTCATATCATTTAGCTTTTTTTTGACATCCAAAGCTATGGCAACTTCTGACCCACTCGCAATCAGCGTTACTCTTTTCTCATTAGCAGACGTATCTTCATAAAGAAGATAGGCTCCGGTCTCACAGAGATTAGATTTTCCGCAGAATCTAACACTGAGCACGTCCTGCCGCGTTAGAACCAGCACGGATGGCCTTTCGCTTTTCAGAGCACACTCCCAACATTCCAGAGTCTCCAGAGCGTCTGCTGGTCGAAAAACATTCAGGTTGGGAATCGCCCGCAGCGCCACAAGATGTTCTACTGGCTGATGAGTAGGACCATCTTCTCCGACTCCTATGGAATCATGACTGAAGACAAATATTGATGGGATATTCATTAGAGCACTCATGCGAATAGCCGGCCTCATATAGTCACTAAACGCCAGAAATGTTCCACCAAAGCATTTTATCTTTCTTCCGGCTGCAATACCATTTATTATTGCTCCCATAGCGTGTTCACGGATTCCATAATGAATATAGTTACCAGAAAAGTCTTCTTTTACTATAGGGATTGCAACACTTGAAAGGCATCCGGTTGATTCTCCTAAATCCGCAGATCCGGAGATGATCATGGATGAATTTTTCATAATTTGAGAAATAATGTACTTCGAGCTATTGCGTGTTGCTTCAAAAGGACGAGACACGAAATAATTCTTTTTTATGGTTCGCAAAATCCTTTTTATTTCGCTTGTAAAGTCAAATTTTTGGGAATCATATTTCTTGGACTGTTCGCGGTACCATTTTTCGCAATCCTTTTGATGGCGCTTGCCTATAACTCGCCAAGTTTTCATTAAGTACTCAGGAATTTCAAATTGATTATTTTGCCAATGTAGTTTTTTTTTCGTTTCCTCGATTTCCTCCCGAGAAAAAGCTCCGCCGTGCGCTCTGGGCATTCCCTCTCGCGGACTTCCATAACCTATTTTGGTACTGCAAGCTATCATTGATGGTCGAGGATCTTTTTGGGCTGCCTCCAGAGCCGATGATATAGCTTTTTCACAATGACCATCAACGGACTCCGTGTGCCATCCATAAGATTCATATCGTTTTAGAACATTATCACCTGAAGAAACATCGATTTTCCCATCTATGGTAATGTTATTATTATCAAAAAGCACAATAAGACGCCCTAGGGATAAATGGCCAGCGATGGAACTGACTTCGTGTGATATTCCTTCCATCAGATCTCCATCTCCGACGCATACATATGTATAATGATTAATACATTCGTTTCCTAATCTTGCATTGAGGAGCCTTTCTTCAATGCTCATACCAACGGCATTAGCTATTCCCTGTCCCAGCAATCCGGTTGTCGTTTCAATTCCGCAGGATATATTAAATTCCGGATGCCCATTCGCTCTAGATCCAAGTTTTCGGAATTTTTTCAAATCATCCAATGTCATTTTTTCATATCCACTGAGATAAAGTATGGCGTACAGTGCCGCAGAACCATGCCCTCCGGAGAGAATAAACCTATCTCGATTAGGCCATTGGGGAAAGGCTGGATCAAATATCAGAAAATTTTTAAATAAAGCTGTTAAACAATCAGACATACCCAGCGGCATTCCCAAGTGCCCACTATTCGCACTTTCTACTTCCGCTATCGATAAAAATCTGACTGCGTCGGCAAGACTTCTAAACATGATATTTCTCCATCGCAGCCATTTCCATGACGGATAGTAGCATACTGTAGCCCTTAATCAAGAGTTATACAGATAGTGAGATTTATTGGAATAAAGATACTTTTATTTTAAAATTTAACAATATTGATGAAATTTAAAAATTCTACGAATGATAAATCCTGAGCGGTTTACCCTTCTCCATTTGCTCCCTCTGGACGAGAGCACAATATTGAACACTAGCGAAGATGTCTGACGTATCCGTAGACCAATAGACAGGTTGAAAGAATGAACAAAACCATCAAAGAAGCAACCCTAAACGCCTA
>JAITBT010000032.1 GCA_031283445.1 Holosporaceae bacterium
AGCTGTAAAAGTGGGATAGGTTGTTCTATCCGAAAATCTAGTAGCCGAATCAACAAACGAGCATGGAATCAGAGCCGGGAAGCAAAGATATCAAAGCTTTTTCAGAGAGAGAGGATGACACTTTTTAATTACTTCCTGTAGTTTTTTTCTTGTGACATGAGTGTATATTTCCGTTGTGACTATGTCCTGATGCCCCAGCATTTTCTTTACGCTTAGAAGATCAGCTCCATTATTTAAAATATGAGTTGCGAACGCATGGCGTAGAACGTGCGGCGAGATTTTGGTTGTGTCTACTCCGGAAATCGCTGCAATCTGCTTTAGTATCTGAAAAACTCGTTGTCTGGTGATGTGCTTGAGTGGATCGACCGACGGAAAAATCCAAACAGACTCTCCGCAGACTCCTTCCCAATCTTTTAGCAGAGGTTGTATTTTGTGAGCTAATGGAACGATCCGTTCTTTACTACCCTTCCCAACTATTCTAATAAATTTAAAATCTATAATGGTGCTTCGCTTAATGGCAATTAGTTCGCTTACGCGCAATCCGCTTCCGTAGAGAAGATAAAGAATGAGATCTGCTCGGATTTTTTCTTTGTATTCAAAAAAAATGGTAGCGTTTTGTAACTTAATCATAGTTTCTTCACTTATGATTTTTGGTAAAGGTCTTCTGTGCTTTGGTTGATGAATAAACTCCATTGGGTTATTGTTGATTAATTCTTCTTGACGTAAAAATTTAAAAAACTGTCTTAGGGCTGATAACTTCCGCCGGACCGTCGATGGCCGCTGCTGCTTTTCATTCATCTTCGCTAAATGTTGCAGAATATCTCGCTCCTCAACGGACGCATCTAAGTCTATGCGGCTGGCCAAGTCCACAAGATCCAGCTTATATGAGTAGATCGTGTTTTTGGATACGTTCCTCTCACTTTTCAAATATTCCACAAAGAGTTCAATAAAATTATGCATCGGCTGGGCTTCTATACAGAATAATACCTTGCGAAAAACTATATTATAATGTCCAATCTCCCTATTTACCTAAAATACTTTCGCAAAAAAGAGAATTATTTCTTGATTCAATTATTGCAAAAGTGAAATCTCTTATATTTTCTGTCCAATTGTACAAAAGCTGGTCGATTATCTCTATGTTTGTTGAGTTGGAAGATATTTTCTTAATTTTTTTGACATCATCTGCTATGATTTGGGCAGCTAAAAGTTGAATTTTTATCACATCCAACTCCTCTTCCGACGAGGGAGAAATACCTGTTTCAGCGTCAACTATTTTAAGCTTTCTTATTAAAATATTTAAATCGTTATCCATCTTTTATCTACTCTTAATGTTTTTATTTGTATTTAATGCCAAAAGTTACAATAGTATTTAACAAAAAATCCAATTAAATCAATATGCTATTTAATATATTCATTCATCATTGTTCATTTTAGACAATGTTGATTTTTTTTTCAATAAGTTTTATAAAAATCTAATATGGGAGAAGGATTGTGGAGCCTCAAAAAAAGAGTTTGCTACTCAATAGTCAATCCATAACCCATACGGTGGCCCAGTTAAAAGGGCGTAGATTGCGCATGGTTAGAGCTCTGACTGGATTTTCTCGCCAGGAATTATATGAAAAGATTGGCATAGCTACATCCACAATAGACACTTGGGAAAGTGGTCGTGTAGAACTGAGTGAAAAGAGTGCGGCCCGAGTCTGCGAGGCATTCCGGAAGGTGGGCATCCATTGTGCTAGTGAATGGTTGCTAACGGGAGCTGGAAGTCCTCCTCGTCTGATGAAGGATGTCGAAAAATCTATTTTTGTGTCAAAGGACATGGGTACTTTCAAAGAAGAAGTAATCTTGAATGATTATTTGTTCCAGATGCCGCCTTTTTTGGATGAAGACATCCGACAAGAATTAAGCTTTTTCATGAGCATACACAAAAACGCGTTATTTCATGTTGTGGAAGATGATTTTATGAATTCCCGCTACAAAAAAAGCGACTGCGTTGCCGGCGAAGTAGTGAATTTACAATACCTGGAGGGCAGAATAGTCATTGCTCAATTGGTAGATAGAAAGACGATATTGTGCAAACTGCTACGCAGTCTCGGAGAAGAATGTAAAGTTTTTTTGGGTAAGAATATATCAAATAAAGAAGTAAAAATTTTAAAAGCCGCCGAGGTTGTCTGGCATAGAAAATCTAAAAGAAAACAAGTGTGGAGTGCTTCGCTTTCGAGCGATTGTAATATATAGACAAGAATTTATAAAAAATTATTTATATTATATTTACTTAGCAAGTATTTTGTTGATATTTTTGTTATAATTTTTATTTGGTGGAATATGGATCCTGTTGTAATTGTTAATGCTGTGAGGACTCCACTTGGAGCATTTAATGGTAAATTCAAATCGTTGTCCGCCGTTGATCTCGGAAAAGTGGTTATTAGAAAAGTCATCGAAAATTACAATATTAAAGTTAATTCCGTTTACATGGGATGTGTGCTTTCCGCCGGCCTTGGACAGTCGGCTGCCCGGCAGGCAGCCATCGGAGCTGGATTAGATGAATCGGTAAATTGCGTGAATGTTAACAAAATTTGCGGTTCCGGAATGACTGCTATTATGCTGGCCAGAAATTCCATCCTTTCTGGCGAAAATGAAGTAGTCATTGCCGGTGGTATGGAGAGCATGACCAACGCCCCTTATCTGCTGGAAAAAGCCCGTACCGGCTATCGCTTTGGCGATGCGAAGATCGTTGATCATATCGTAAAAGATGGATTGCAGGATGCCTATGAAAAATGCCTCATGGGTCATTACGCGGAAGATGCTGCTTCCACCTATGCTTTTACCCGCGAAGACCAGGATAAATATGCGGAAAACTCGTTTATCAAAGCACGCCAAGCCATCAGGGATGGAGCTTTCGGGCGCGAGATTGTAGCAGTACCGATCCGGGATGGCAAAATAGATATCCTTGTCGACACTGATGAAATCCCATCTTCGGTGGATTTAACCCGGATTCCAACATTAAAGCCGTCCTTTCGCGAAAACGGTACCATCACTGCTGCTTCCGCCAGTTCCATTTCGGATGGAGCTGCTGCTCTGTTGCTGATGAGGCAGTCCAGAGCCCGGGAATTGGGGTTTAGTCCCATGGCGCGTATTGTTGCTCAGAGCAGCTTCTCCCAGTCGCCGAAACTGTTTGCCTCGGCTCCTATCGGGGCGATTTCCTGCTTGTTGGAAAAATCCCATTGGGATATTACTGATGTTGACCTTTTCGAAATCAATGAAGCATTCGCCGTCGTACCACTGATTGCAATTCGAGAATTTTCTCTAGATTCCACGCGTGTCAACAGCCACGGAGGAGCTTGCGCGCTAGGTCACCCGCTGGGCACTAGTGGAGCACGGATTGTTACAACTCTTCTTTATTTGATGGACGAATCCAGACGTCGGCGCGGCGTGGCCGCAGTATGCGTAGGAGGCGGCGAGGGTGTAGCACTGGCGCTGGAGTGTCCGTAGCTATCCGTCTATTTTACTATCGTCCCGAAATCAGCAGATTTCTTTCATCAATTTGATAGCTATTGTTCCAGAGGGCGCATGCATTTGCATCCGGCCCATAGTCTCATTCTTTTTTGTGTTAATCCCCTATTGGTATGAGCACAGGTACAGGGCGTGTACGCGGCTCCTGTTGTCCTTCCTCTCGTAGACTTGCCCCGCACCTAGGACTAAACCATATCAGTGTGTCGCCCGATACCGGCGCGAACGCTTCCGGAAAATCAATACACGCATCTGCGGCTATATAGCGCAATGCAGGCATCTCATTTTGTACTGCGATCAGGTCAGTTTTCCCCGCGTCGTACGCCAGGCTGACCCATTGTGCGTTTAAAGCCAGAGCTTCGATACCAATGAAATACTGCAGACCCGTTTGATTTTCAAACACCAACACTCGATTCTCTGTCATGTGCCGCGCCTGAGCAAGAGCCTTCGGGAGACTGTCGTTGTCGATCACTTCAACCGCTTTTCCCAGAGCTTTTTCTGACGGAGTCTCGCCCAAGTATACGACATTCTCACCGTCCACATTTATATGCGCCACGTCTGCGTCCGGATCCGAATTTGTTTTGCCTCCTAATGTGCAGACCAAGCATCCGGGTTCTCCCATTAGCCTCAACGGGGTTACGGGCGGACCCTCCCCCCCCGAGATGCGAGTCATTTCAAACGCCAATTCCTGACACCGAGTTTCAGCCGCGATGTCCCCAGCGTTTACCTGCGCCTGCGACCCCGTCGTTGATGCTGATACCAGTTGTATTCTGCCGCTACCACCAGCACTACTCCTATAACTGGCCTCTGCCGCACATATGGCTAGTACAGCCATCATGTATCCATATTTTTTTAACATTACATCTCCCTGTGATTACGAATTCGACATAGTACATGATAATAGAGATTTGTAAATACAAAAAACATCCATTGAGGCACAGTTTTCATCTATCTAGATTATGTAAATATTGTCATACGATCATAAGCTGGCTGAATATTTTCCGGAAGAATTTGCTGCAAGGTATTGTAATCCATAGTCGTTCCCATATGGGTCAGAAAAGTTCTTGAGGGGTTAATTTTTTTTATCCATCCCAGAACCATATCCAGATGAGCGTGAGTGGATTTAGCTTTTCTGAGAGATTGACAATCCACTATCCACGTATTAATTCCCTTCAACTTTTCGAAATTATCATCGTTTAGTGCCACAACATCCGTTGAGTAGGCAAAATCATCTATTCTGATGCCCAGTGATTTCGAAAATCCATGATCCTGCTCGAAACAAATGCCTGAAATGCTTCCAATTGTGAATTCATTCTCCAAAATATGTGATTCTATGTACAGCTCATAGTTTTCATCACTTTTTTTTTCAAATAAATAGGAAAAAACTCTTCTAATTAGCTCTAAATCAAATTCCTTTCCATAGATAGGGAGCATTTTCTTTTGTTCCCAAAAAAGCGGACGCAATTCATTTAGACCACCTATGTGGTCATAGTGAGCATGGGTAAAAAGCACAGCATCGACTTTATTACAGCCACAGTCTAGCAACTGTTGTCGGAGATCCGGAGATGCATCAATCAACAAAGACGTGTTATCTTTCTCCAGCAGCAAAGATGACCGAGATCGGCGGTTCCTTGGGGTATTGGGATCGCAGTCAAACCAACCATATTTCAATGCGGGTACGCCGCTGGAGGATCCGCATCCCAAAATTGTTATCTTCATTCCCTTTTCGTCTTTTCTTTCCGATGTTTATAGCAGTTTTTAATAATATGTTGTACAAGAATTTTCTCCCACAAACTTACGTTTCTTTAATGACTATTTGACTAAAATATGCAAACAATAGGCGAGACATTACATTGCCCATTAAAAGAATATTAGCTATGGCAATAATGCCTTTTTTGGTTGGCATGGTTGCTGCAGTTCACTACAAAAGCCTTTCTATTTCGGATGATTATGCAACGATTGAGAATAATGTTTCTGATTTTTTGTCTCAAAGTAGAGATTACTCACCAGCGGACAGAGGAAAAATAATCTCTGCAGTTAAGAGAGGACGTCGAATTGCTGATGAAATCGAGAGTATGCTTTTTTCAGGTGCAGAATCAACTGTTTTTTCCTCAGAAGATGCATATAACGAAGACGAAGGCTACGGTAACGATGATGAAAATGATGCAACATCCGATGATTACGCCAGCGATGAGTTCGGTGACGAGTCTAGAGATGACGAAGGCTACGGTAACGATGATGAAAGGAAAGATTCGGAGGAAGAGGCCTCGTCGGATGACAATGAGGATGCCGATGATGGAAAAGTATCATCAAAAGAATCGGCAGAGCCAACGAATACAGATTATGACGAAGCCGAAAATATCGAAGAAGATTCTCCTGAGCAGGATCATGCAAACCTAGAACACCAGGGCAACCATATTCTTCCGGCCAATGGCTCATCGAGGCTTCCTTCAAAAACTGCTCGTTCGAGTAGCCCCAATACTACTGTCGAGACGGCTGATGATAATAATCTAAAGAAAAGATCTCCAACCTCCGGAGAGGCTACACATTCTCTTCCAGCAGCGGTTCCATCTTTCTCCGTTTCGGATTCCAGAAGTTCAAAAGCTAATCTTAGCCTTCCGAGGAAAAAAACTTTACTATCCCATAGGACTACCAAACCAACGCATTCTCCTCCAGTATCGGCTCCGTTTTCTTCTGCCCCGGATGCCATAGGCCCAAAGGCTGGTAGTGGTAATACCAAAGGAAAAAAATTGTCGGCCAAGGGGACTACCAGATCCGCGTCTCTTTCTCCAGCACCAGTTCTATCTCCTTCTGTCCCGGATGCCATAGCACCTAAGGTTAATCAAGGTCATTCGAAGGGAAAACCTTTGTCTCCTTCGCGGATTATCACATCTGCGCATCCTAATCCCTCAAAGGCTCTCAACTCTACTATTTCGAATACAAACACGATTACCGCTGCTACATCAGCTCCACCGGTTTCGACAAGATCTTCCATCGATGGCACTAGCCCAAAACCACCAGCACCTGCTAATGATATATGGCTAACTGCTGCAGACTTTTAAAAACCATGATGATTATTAATTTTCGCGGATAATAGTTTTCTTTTTGAGAAAAGGTGGAAAAAGCGACAATAATGCAATAATAAATAAAAGAAAAAACAGTATCCTCTGTTCTAGATTATAAAAAAGAGAATACATTTTACCTGGTATATTAACATCAATAACTCCACTTTGATTTATCGGTACACGAGCAATTTCCCGTCCACAGGGATCGAAGACTGCGCTAATTCCATAATTCGTCGCCCGTGCCAGTGGTAATCCAGTCTCGATGGCCCGTGTTCTTGATATTTGCAAATGTTGAAACGGCTCATTGGTGAATCCAAACCACCCGTCGTTTGTTACGTTAACAATTAGATCCGCCGAACTTCGTGGATGAGATAATTTATTTTTGCCGGTTTCTCGCGGAATAAAGCCATTTGGAAAGACTATCTCGTAGCAAATAGCAAAAATAATTTTAACGCCGCTAACTTCGAAGATATCTGCTCCCTTGCCAACATCAAAATCGCCTATCTCGCTAGCTATGCTTTGGAACGGAACGTATTCTCTAAATGGCACATACTCACCGAATGGAAGTAGTCGCGATTTGTCGTAGTTGGCGACGTTTTCTCCCTTGTGATTTATTATAACAGCGCTATTATAAACTTCCTGGGTCCGCATGTCTTTCCTTACAGCTCCTGCTAATAAATGCTCCGATTCTTTTAGCGGTGATCGCAAATAGTCGTGAAGTTGTTTAAAATTCTCGCGGTATAAATATGGTATGGATGCTTCTGGCCAAATAATGAAATCTATTTTCGATTCATGTTTGCTATCAGCCAAGTGCTTTTTAAAATTCTCAAAAGCTAGGCTGTGGTTATTTTTGTTTTCCTGGGATATATTGCACTGAACTATTCTTATTTTTTTATCTATAAATGTTGTTGGATTATGTGCTAGCCGGAAATAACCATATAGTACTATAAATAAAAAAAGAAAAATGGAAATAATCGCTGCGTTCCGAGAGTTTTCTGCACTCTTCTGCTGATAATACAGGTACGATTGCCCAACAAAACCGGAGATTAACATTGTTACAAAACTAAGACCATAAATTCCATATATACTAAGAGTCTGGAGAAAAATCTCGTGATAACACCAAATATAACCGGGTAAGACCCACGGAAATCCTGGCAAAAAATTACCATAAAACATCATAATCATGCTAAAAAGCGAAGCAAATGCAAACGGTCTTCTACAGATACCGGTAAAAGTAGTGCGTCTAGAGGAAAGAATCTTGGTAGGGATAAGTATAAACGCTGATATGTATACTGGAATCAACACTAGAGTAAACGGAATTAATGTAGCATAGGTTGCTAGATCAAGCGTGAGCGGATACACAAGCCAATATAAACAAGCCAGGTGCAAGCAGAAAAAAAAACAAAAAATTTTTCCTAACAAAAATTTGGTTTTTTCAATTCGGAATATTTCTACAAATAACCAACTGAAAGTTGCTAAAAATATCGGAAATACGTTAAACGGAGCGAAAGAAAGAGCCGAGAGTGTTCCTAAAGCTACGCTTTTAAAAAAAGAATGACTCCAGAAAAAAATACTTCTACATATTATTGTCATCGAAGTCCAAGTATATTTTAGATGTAACGGGACCTGCAGATCCGCGGTAACGGCCATCATACTTTTTTATGTTGCCCAGAGGTACCCAAAATGTGACCTGTCCTATTTGCATCGCGGGATAAATCGTGACGGGCTGCACGGCATTTAACTGTAATGTCAATTGATTAATGGATCCTATATCAATTAAATCCGCCGTGATATTTATGAACAGCCCCAACCTACCAATAGAAGATCGGCCTCGGATAATAGGAACAAAATGATCACTTCCTATGACTTCCTGAGTGTGCCCCAAATACACGGTTCCATTAGCTAGGGTAATTCCTTCTTCAGGAATTATTATCTCCCGCGCATCGTTATCTTTTTTAGCATCTAAAACGTAATTATTGTACACTAGGAGCTTAGTTCCCAGTGTAAAATTATAAGAATTAGGATTTAGTTGAGAAATATTAAATGGATCTATTATTATCTTGCCATTTTCTACATTTTTTAAAACTTCACTACCGGTTAATATCATGTACTGCCCTATTTCAGAATTCTTTATAAATTTCGCTGGATTTTGCTATTGAAAACTTATCGTATTTTCCCTTATATCTCATATCAATTTCGCCGCTTGTACTCCAGAATACGACTTGTCCTATTCGCATCATTGGATAAATTTTTATAGGCTGCACAGCTTTCAATTCTAAAGTCCATTTGTGCTTTGCTCCTAAATTACCTAAATCAGCAGTGATTTGCAAAAACAAACCGAGTCGCCCTAGAGATGTTTTCCCAATTAGAGATGGCACAAATACATCGCTACCTATTTCTTCATAAGTATTGGCTAGATAAGTTTTGTTAGGCGATAATATATATCCTTCTTTCGTAAAATTAATCTCATTGTAAGATGTTTGCTTTTTGGGATCTACCGGAAGATCTACCAGTTCCAAGAGTTTGTAATCTATACGATAATCGTAGCTATTGGGATTTAGCATTGGCTCCTCAAACGGAGCTATATGTATGTTCCCATTTTTTACATTTCTTAAGATTTGGTGATAGGTCAAAATCACTAATTGTATACCATAGAATTGACTTACTATATTTTAATAGATGCGCTAGTGCAATAGCGGAGATCCACGAGTGAGAGAGACTAGCAACCGGCTGCGTGTATAGTATGGATCCATTATTTAGTAGAATAATTTGATACCCTTGTTGCCGTTGCAAATTTTATTCATTAATAATATCATTCAACAGATCTTGTGGGAGATTTTACAAGTGTTAGATCCGTTACATCAGTTTATTGTGTCTCCTCTTTTGAAGATCAATATTCGAGGAATGGATTTATCGTTTACGAACTCATCTTTGGCGATTTTTGTTGCGCTCGTAGTCATATGTGTAGTTTTTGCTATTTGTTTGAGGAAGAAAAAACTTATTCCGATGCGTCCGCAAGCATTTATCGAATTATTGTATACGCTTGTAGCTGATTTAATTGACACAAATGTAGGCATAGATGGACGCCATTATTTTCACTTTGTCTTTTCCGTATTCTTATTTGTATTGTTCGGAAATTTAGTCGGGCTTATTCCTTACATGTTTACATTTACCAGTCATATAATTGCGACTTTCACCATTGCCATGATAGTATTTCTGTTCATAACCTCGCTGGGGATCGTTCTGCATGGCTCCAGTTTTTTGAGCCTATTCGCTCCTCGAGGCGTTCCTAAATTTCTCCTGCCGCTATTGATCCCAGTTGAAATGATCTCTTACCTATCGCGGCCAGTTAGTCTTTCTATTAGGCTATTCGCAAATATGATGGCGGGACACACCATGATGAAAGTATTTGCTGGATTTGTTGCAATGATTGGAGCCTTAGGTATTTTGCCCATCCTCATGAACGTAATACTAACGGGGTTTGAAGTAGTTGTGGCAGTTTTACAGGCATATATATTTACGATATTGACTTGTGTATACCTAAAGGATGCAGTACATTTACACTAGAATTCGAGGAGGGTTAAGATGTCCCCAGAAGCAGCTCGTTTTATAGGTGCGGCAGTAGCTATTTTTGCACTTTATGGTATAGGAACAAGCATGGGAAATTTGTTTTCCACTTGGATAAGCTCGGTGGCGAGGAATCCAGAAGCAGAAGAGAAGATTAAGTTTGCTGGGATGTTGGGGTTTGCGATTACGGAATCCATAGCGCTTTGTGCTTTGCTAATATCAATACTGATTCTGTTTAAATAAACAATGGTGACAGTTTGCCGCAGCTAGATACGTCAACGTTTGCGTCTCAGATCTTTTGGATTACAGTTGGTTTCTGGTTGGTGTATTTGGTAGTTTCTAAGGCATTTGCACCACGAATCGAAAAAATACTCCAGGATAGAGATGTTCTTGTCGGAAGTATGCAGCAGACTGCACGACAGTGGAAAAACGAAGCAATAAAAATAGCAGAAGGCGTCAGTGTCGACTTAGAAAATGCTCAGATGGACGTCATATCGACCGAAGCGATACAGATGGAGAGTTTCAGGAAGCAGAGTCTTAGAGAAAAAGATGCCCTTTATGATTTGTTTTCAAGAAGATCCAAAGAAGAGTCCGAAGAGCTTATTAAATCAGCGCAAAAAGCGTTTAGCGAGATGTTAGATAGGATAGAAGTGGTAGCGGAACCGGCTAGGGAAAAGGTCGTCGGTACAGGAAGAGAAAAGTCATGACCATAGATCCAGGATTTTCCCTGGTTATTTCTTTCATGGGATTCGTGTGGTTTTTTGTAAAGAAAGTGTACCCACTAGTAGCAAAGATGCTGGACGAGCATATAGGAGCTGTTAGCAAAAGAATAAGCCAAGCAGAAGAAGAAAAAGAAAATGCAGCTCTAATGCGGCAGGAGGCTTGCGAAAAGGAAAAAGGTATTGCAATAGTAATAGAAAATAACAAAAAAACATCCAGGGAAAAACTTGAAAAATTACTCAAAGAAAATGAAGAATATTTAAAAGTGCTTTTTAAAAGATTTGAGGTTTCTCTAAAAGCGCAGCTGGAAGCCGAGATGGTAAAGCAGAAGGATATGCTTTTGGAAAAAATGTCCGATGAAATAATAAAAAAAATAACACAACAAATAAAAACGGCCAAATGTGATGTTCTGATGGATTTGAAGAAGGAAGATCTTCAAAAATTGGTATAAATTCAAGACGAAGCATCTGCTATTGGCACATATGTTTGCATGATTTTTTCTAGGTGACATAAATCCTCCGGAAGTTCGCTTTCGAAGCGGACAAGTTTTCCGGAGCGTGGGTGTAGAAATTCTAAAAAATAAGCGTGCAACGCCTGGCGTGGAAATTTTTGGACGGAATCGGCGATGTTTGACGGTATTGAGTAGTTTTTAGCCTTATAGAGCGCATCACCGATGAGAGAACATTTTTGATGAGACAGATGTACGCGGATTTGATGAGTTCGTCCTGTTTTTAATTCGCATTCTACCTTAGATGCGAATTTTGAGAATGTTTTCAATGTCTTATAAAGTGTCACGGCTTGTCGTCCGTCAATGTTTACAGCCATTTTCAGCCTGTTATTTCTATCCCGCCCCAGAAATGTTACAATTTTACCATGAGATGGCTGTAGAAGAGAGTAACAATAACAAATATATTTTCGCGTTATAGTGTGAGAGGCAAATTGCGCTGCTAGTTTTACATGAGAAAAATCATTTTTCGCCACAACCAGGATCCCACTAGTGCATTTATCTATTCGGTGAACGATCCCGGGACGATAGGGATCACTACCGGCAGATAGAGACTTTCCACAATAATAAATTAGGCTGTTTACCAGCGTATGGGAATAATTTCCGGCTCCAGCATGAACTGTTACACCAGCAGGCTTGTCAATGACAAGTAGATCATTATCTTCATATAGAATAGAAAATTTTATATTCTCGTCAGGAGTTAGGTCTGGTTTTGTTATTTTGAAATTATCTTCAATAAAAATTACATCGTCGTATTTTAAATTAAAATCTGGATCGATCACCAAATCATTGTTAACTTTAACGCTGCCACCGAGAATAATAGCCTGAATTTTGCTCCGGGATAATTCCTTAATTTCAGAGGCTAAAAATTTATCAAGCCTATTTCGGTTGAGGTCTAAAGAGACTCGTACTTTTTTCATGTGGTTTTGATCGTTCTACCCTTTTTCCGTGGCTGCTCTATCTTATTTGCATATTCCGTTGACGGCATTTTAGACTTCTTTGACATTTTCACGATGGCTGCTTTTTTCCGCTTAACTATCTGCTGTCCATCTACAATCTTTTTAATATCCTCCCCTGTTAAAGTTTCATGCTCTAGCAATCCTTCCGCCAAAAGCTCTAGTGCTTTTTTATTGTTTTTTAGAATTTCTTCCGCTCTATTATAGGTTTTATCTATGAGAGCACGGATTTCGTTGTCAATTATCGTAGCTGTAGAACTCGATATATTTTTACTTGCTGTTGTAGAATGTCCCAAGAAGACTTCCTGGGCACTGTCTCCGGTGTAGGATAAAAATCCGAGTTTTTCGCTCATGCCACATTCGAGTATCATGCGACGAGCCATCTTAGTTGCTTGACTGATGTCTGCAGATGCGCCAGTGGTGACTTTTTCCGGACCAAAAATCATTTTTTCAGCAATTCGCCCACCAGCGGCAACAGACAAATCTGCCTCCAATTTTATGCGCGAAACCGAAACGCGATCCCGCTCCGGTAGTCGCATTACCATTCCCAAGGCCTGTCCTCGAGGGATTATGGTGGCTTTGTGAATCGGATCAGATTCCGGAATATTTAGAGCAACAATAGCATGGCCGGCTTCATGATAAGCAGTTAGCTTTTTTTCTTCTTCCGCCATAACCATCGAGCGACGCTCCGTACCCATCAGAACCTTATCTTTGGCATCTTCCAATTCATCTACACCAACGACTCGTTTGCCACGCCGAGCCGCTAATAGTGCCGCTTCATTAATTAAGTTTGCGAGATCTGCACCAGAAAAACCCGGCGTCCCCCGCGCCAAGACCAAAGGGTCTACGTCCGTAGATAATGGTACTTTCCTCAAATGAACTCGTAGAATCTTTTCCCGACCGTTCAAATCCGGCAACGGTACAACTACTTGGCGATCGAATCTTCCTGGTCGGAGTAAAGCAGGATCTAAAACATCGGGCCTGTTGGTGGCAGATATAATGATTACACCATTATTCTCCTCAAAGCCATCCATTTCCACCAGCAATTGATTGAGAGTTTGCTCCCGCTCATCATTGCCGCCACCCAAACCAAATCCACGATGCCGACCGACAGCGTCGATTTCGTCTATGAAAATAATGCAGGGAGCATTTTTTTTCCCCTGATCGAACATATCGCGAACACGACTAGCTCCAACTCCCACAAACATTTCTACGAATTCAGATCCAGAAATACTAAAAAAAGGGACGTTGGCTTCACCGGCTATAGCGCGCGCTAGCAACGTTTTTCCGGTACCCGGAGGTCCTACAAGTAGAACGCCACGTGGTATTTTCCCTCCCAACCTCCTAAACTTGCTAGGATCTTTTAGAAAATCTACAATCTCCTCCAGCTCAGACTTTGCTTCGTCGATGCCAGCGACATCATTAAAGGTGATTTTGCCAGTCTTTTCATTAAGAAGCTTTGCTTTGGATTTTCCAAAGCCCAGAGCTCTATTACCACCAGCCTGCATTTGTCGCAGTGCAAAAAACCAAATTCCCCCCAGGATTATCAATGGAAGCCAACTCAAAAATAAATGAAGCAG
>JAITBT010000072.1 GCA_031283445.1 Holosporaceae bacterium
CTTGATGTACGTGATGATTCGAGCACCGGAGCGACGTAAAAATTACCGAAAGGACAAAGGTTGCGGAAGATGTCTAATGCAACATGGGGTGTATTTTTTAGTTGAGTAATACCATTCCTCATTACTAATTTTTTGAAATGAGTGGCGGATGACCTCACTTACAGGCTGCGCAAAAAAGCTTTTAGATAATTTGCTATGAGGAATGGTATAACGCCCTTTGTTTCAAATAGATTTGCCGAGATAATCGACAGACTTTATCGGAAGGTTTACAATTGCATCCTTGTTTTTTTTGCAAGCACGTCATGTCATGCTAATTTTTTTTCATCGAATCTATTGCGGCATTTGTTGCTCCTGCAGTCTTAGAGACCCCCAGCGCCTTTCGCAATAGATCTATTGTTTTTTTAAAAATAATACAAAAATTTTTTTCTTACAAAGAAAAATATTAACTTTTATTTAATAATTATAAAATATAATTACCAATAGTACTTAGTTATATATAAATAAAAGGATCAAAAAAATGAAAAATATAATTTTACTCACATTTTCAACCATGTTAATGTCAATTTTGTTTTCACATTCCCTACAAGCGTCCTCCAATAGCGATGAAATTGCAGATGACAAATATTTATCTGACATCACAACAGACACAGAATCTGCATTGGAACCCAATATAAATATCGCCAAACAAAAAAATATTAGTAAATTGTCAGCCACAATTGAGCAACAAAAGATATTGGAAAAATACGCAGATAGAGCAAGCATCGAAAGCATAATTGCATTGGAAAAATTAACAAATGCATCCCTGTGCGCTACTTCTGATTCCATAAGAAGCATAGCTGAAGATCCGTCCGTAGCACTTTTGAAGCTGGACATGTATGAAGGCGCCAATCTTGCCATCTTGATGGTCAATTCATTAAATTATATTTTAGATGGCTCCGATATATCGCATGAAAAACTGACCAAAAAAATTAGGAGCAATCATCAATTAAAGATCAACATTGAAAAATTGCGCGATTCTTTTGTTGAATTAAGTCAATATGATCACTGTGATTTCGACAATGCACAATATAATGAAGCATATTCTCACACTCTATCCTGTTTTGTCGAAGTCAAAGAAGCCATAGAGCCGGATACTGCTTTTCCAGCAACAGATTATTTTGTAAACTTCCTGAATCTTGCCGAAAAATTTACCGATCTAACATTTGTACGCTATAATACGGAGAAAATGCTATCACAAATAAGGAGTGCTTTAGAAGGAATACAAAGCGTCGTTGGTTCCACGTCCGTTAGTTTATCCATCAATATCCCGATACCTATGTCTGGAGCAAACGTAAATCTAGACGCATTTACATCCGGTAACTCGTACGGCAGCACAGGACTTTCATTTTACACAATCACGCAATCCAAAGGAGCTAAAGCTGGTATTACATTTAAAATATTTCCTGCAAAAATTTCAGCAAAAGTAGGTTTAGAATTGGCTGCCACGGATCTTTTCTACTCTCTGGAAGCATATATGGATTTTCTCAACAGTTCATCTGCATCGGTCTTCAACAAATTCCAGGCTTCCAATCTGAAAGAAAGCGCAAAAAACAGAAAAGATATGCAGGAAAAAGAAAAAGAAGCCTTGGCGAATAACGGTGCTTTTGAGAAATATCTAAAATTATTCAGAGTACTTCCAAACAATGTTTCACTGCAGTGGATCAACATTACAAAAGCAAAATCAACTGATAAAGCCAATGAAACAACGGTGTTTGGAGAAACATCTGCCAGTATTGATCTCGCAACACTATCGAATATTGGTATCACCTTAAAAGCGTCAAAAGGATTTAAAAAATATCTGAAAGATGCCGATATCCTTTCATTAATTAACGACGATTTTTCTACGTTAGATAGCATCGATATAGATGACTTAACTGGAATAATCGGACAAAAGTACGATCTGTCCGCCAGTATACCGGACTCAAATCTTTTGCTCGGTACTCTAAATTCATACATGCTAGCACTCGAAGGATTAGCTACCGCAGAATCCTCAAAAGCCAAAGATGAATTCGAACGCAAAAAACATGCCTGCGAAAAATTACTCTTACCTAAGAAATTATTGGGAAGCTATGGTAGAGCCGGTGTGCTGAAATCTGCAGTATTAACAGCAACCGTTTTGCGCAAACAATTACCCAACGATCGTGAGCAAACATTACGCTTCAAAAAAATATATGAAGTTCTAACAAAGTTAAGCTTGCTAACAGAGTTTTCGAAAAACAAAAATGGAATTAGAGAAGCTTTTGATTATGGAGAAAAGGCGTCAGCAGATACCATAGCTAAAGCCTCCATAAATAATTTACAAGCTTCGTTTAGCCTAAAGGTCCCGTTCGTTGCAAGCACAACAGCCGTTGTCACCAAAAAAACAGTAGAAAATAGTCCATTTTTGCAAGAAAATGGGAAATACATAACCTTGAAAATTTCATTGCCGCTGGGATCAGCAGGCGTAGTAGGCATGGGAATTCTAAGAGAGAAATTCAAGAGCGTTTTCGCAAAAGATGGCTTACCTGTCCAATTAGATGACTTTAAATCCATAGGCAAAGCCTTTGGAGCTACCACAATAGGAACAGCTGCTTCACAGGCATTAACAGCTGTCGGTGCACCTATTGGAGTCAGTTGTTATGGATCGTCAGATTTCACCTTCGTCTGGAAATATATCGCTCCACCAAGTGATTTTTCTTCGATTATTCCGTTACCAGGTAAAACAGTCGTCAAAAACTATGATGGTAAATGGGTTACAGATTTTATTGTGGCTGCTACAATGTTAAATGCCGGAGTAGATATGTCAAAGCTTCCAGTTACTTTTCCTTTAGGTTTTAAAGCATCAATTGCATCTGGAAAACTTGCTAAGCGAACCGGGTCTGAAACTTTTCATGATATACTTTCGAAATATAACGCTCTATCGTTAGGAAAAGCAGACTCCAAGTCAGAAGAAAGTACAGCAATCAATTCCTTGTTAAGCGGACAATCAGGACAGCTATTGAAAGCATTTTGTAGAATATCCGAAAAAAATTCTAACACACAGTTCGAACTGCAAGAATT
>JAITBT010000046.1 GCA_031283445.1 Holosporaceae bacterium
TTTCTCCGATGACATCCGGGGAGCATCTGGTATCACAGGATATGCAGGAACGATGATTGTTTGCTTCTTCGGTGGAGCTTCCGCGACAACGGTTGGTGACGGCTTCTTGGGAGGGATCCTGTTCTTCTTGAACGAGTATGGATTCCTCTTCGGGTGAGATAACCGAATTATTGGCGCCTAAAATCTTAAAAGCATTGTCATAATGGGGCTTAAATATATGTATATACTGTTTTTCGCATATATCTATAAGTAGCCGGCATAATTTCGCTAGTCTACCTTGATTGTTTTTTATGCCGATTTCCAAGGCCGACTGACACCTTTCTTCTTCTGTTCCATTCTCGTATTTATCAACCATTGGAGCAATTTCCATACACTTTTTGATGAAAACTTCAAATGATTCATTAATTTCGCGCTCATTACCGTTGTGCAGGCGCAGAAGGCCGTTATATACTTCCTGCAGCTCAAACAATACGTTTGAATTGATGTTTTTTTCTCCAATTGATCGAAATATCTTGAGTAGCTGATGAGATTGATTGGCAAATAATAAATTTATGGAGGTTATCGGAGTATTGGTGTCAATTGCTCCCAGTGACATCGAATTGTATTTGGCAAACATGTCATGCAAAGTATCACTTCCAGTTCTTTTTTCGACTTTCCCACTGGCGTTAGACGTAGATATCCCCAAAGAAGGAATTGGTAACAACGTCGGAGTTGTAAAATTTGCTTTCGCTACGCTTTTCCCAGTGGAAAGCATGTAATCTATGACAACTTTTCTCTTATATGGAATGAGCTCGCCCACAAACGGTAGCGCGGATATGGACTCCGTTTCTGGCTTTTGCGTGATTTTAAAAATCCATTCATGGTCAGACATGGCGCCCATTCCTATGAACGCGGAACCACCGCCGAAGATTTCTGAAATTAAACTACTAATAATATTCCCCACATCTGTAGCAATTACTCGTGAGTAATCTTTTAATTTTGCCGACGAGCCCTCTTGATCCGTAGGCTCCCGCTCCCCTTCATTCTTATCCAGATACGAAAGCATACTTTTAAACCTATGTGTTTCCAAAACTCTCCTGCAAATCTGCCCAGATATGGCCGTCGGCAACGAAACTCTAACAATAATGTATCTCCCGTTTTCCGTTGAAATTGGACTGTGTTTTACAACCCTGTAATTGCAGGAAAATCCTATGGATTGATTTTTAATCTTTACATCCCCGGTAATTTCAGTCTCAAGAATACTAGCGGTTGCGGTTTTCGGAATGCTGATATCTTCCTTATCGGAGGCGTCATTCAAAAGATAAAGTGCTTCTAGCCTCTCCAGATATTTACGTATGCGCTTCAAAAGCTGCAACGCTTCTGCTCTGCGATCTTCATCGGATATTTTTTCCAGCAGGTTCTCCCGAAAAAAATATCCCATCATACACGCGGATTTTAATGATTCTATATCCATATCCTGACAAAAAAACGTACTCCATGATTTTTCTTCATCGTCTTTCCCGCTCTCCTGCAGGAGTTTTAGCTGCTTTTTCAACTCCTCTACTTCATTTTTTGCTTTCTGCCAACGCTCTATCTCGGTTTTTTTTCTTTCTTCAATTTGTTCTTGCTCCGTAGAAACAGCCGTCGGATACTCATCAAAGTTCTCTAATTCTTGATTTCTCAGGGGAAAATTCTGTGCTTTTTGCTGTATATCACTTACGCGTTTAATTATATTTTTAAAACTTTTGAGCGTTTGCTTTTCAGCGCTGAGTATTTCCTCAAGGCATTTTTTTATTTGTTTTTCGTTTTTCTGAGCTTCCTCAAGGCGTTTTTCTATTTGCTTTTCGATATATTTCTTTGCGATTATGTTCCTATTGGTGAACGCAGATTCCTGCAATTGTCTACAAAACATGTGTAGTATATTTATTATTTTATCCGCAGTGGACGAATGCTCTGACGGCAGCGATAGAAAATCGTGTTTGAACTTATCATTATCTTTTTTTATGAAGGCTTTGAAGTCATCTTTGATTATGACAGAGCCTTCTTTAAAAGACATGTCGTCACCGAGCAAAGAAAGTATGGGAATCTTTTTTTTGTATTTTTTTAGACTTTTCGAAATACGAACACCGCCATCAAGACTTATAATATTAATATTATCGCCGATCTTGAGACCTGCAGAAGCTTCTGCCGCTATCGTTCCGGTGATTTCGTCTATGTTTTCCGTTGATTTTGCTTTCGTAACATCAATGGATTTTAAATAAGTGTTCCACGGCAATGCTCCAAATATATGCAGTCGCGATTCAAAATATATACTGTTCAACAGGTTTTCCTTTTCCAACTCCTGCAGCTCGCTTCTGTAGTAGTCTGTATTCCGCAAAGAGGTATTTTGAGTTTTGAGCATAGCCAAATGAAGCGGTCGACACCGCTGATTTAAAAAATCCAAATAGCTCTCCAGCGAATAAAAAAGCGTTACTTTGGCTTTTGCCAACGCTAATTTTAGACCAACATCAGCCATATTATTGAATACACCGCAACTACCCTTTATATTTCCCTTGTAGGCGTCAATGTCGGTGAAAAAACAACGCAAATTGGTAAAACATTCTTTGTGACGCTCCAGTGATATGGAACAATTTACGCCAAAAGGAAACCCTACGGAAAAATTAAGTACACCTTTGTGCGTTGACGACCCATAGAGATCTTGTATATTGTCTTCTATTCTCCTTCTTGCTTCCAAAAACACATTTTCTGTTTCATGACGAATCAGTGGCAAAATTAACAAATCATTTGCGGCTTCAAAAAATTTTAAATCAACATTCTGGAGTGAATTTGTCTTTATGAAATTTATTAATCCCTGCAGAGCGTTTTTGGCGTTTAAAAAACGCTGCAAATATTTTTCATCTGTAAAATTGGCTTGGCAAGAGCCTCCGCCCAATTTATACTCTCCACAGCCTCTACACTCGTCACTGCTTCTGCACTCTCCACACCTTCTCTCTCCACAGCTGCTACATTCTTCACACTCCTCCAAGCTTTTCAGAAGCTTCGAATATTCGGGGCTACTGACCAGCGGATTTATAACTTCATGTCCTGAAATTAATGCCTTCTTCAGCAGAAGAATAAGATTGTTTCCCTCGTATAAATCCAGATCGGTAATGTCGGGGGATTTATATTTTACAGGATTACATTTTTTACCATGTATACGCCATCTATTAATAAATCCTGCAAAAGGATTGTCTTCATGTCCACACTTCTTAACCATTCCTGCAAAAGGATCCTCACACCATCCACTAGTCACTCTTGCAAAAGGATTGTTAGAACATGCGGAGCAAGATCTATCTGCCCAACTCTTTTTCCACAAATCGTAGATAATGTCGTAGGGTTTACCTTCTACTACAGGATTATATCTTTGATCATATTCATACCATCCACTATTCTCTCCTGCCCAACTCTTTTTCTCCAAATTGCAGATTTTGCCGAGCGTTGCATTGCTGCTGGTATTACCTTGAGTGAATATACAAAAACATGCTGCTGAAGATATTATGGCTATTTTTCTCATTTTTTTCTATCCTATATGTTTTAAACCTATGTGTAGATACCATTAAGCCCCGATTTTTTTTAAATATAAATGTCTTCGGAACAAAATTTC